>NZ_JBAHWD010000037.1:0-92843 GCF_037044575.1 Nonomuraea sp. LPB2021202275-12-8
TTATCTAAACGGCATTGGTGACCAGCCCAGGGGACCCCAAATCTTGGCCCGTGTGTGGCCCGCGAATGGCCAGTCACGGTGAGACTCAGTGAGATTGCGCGAGACGCCATGCTCCGGCCGCCGTCTGTACTTCCGCAGGTCAGACAGCAGATAACCCCCTGACCAGCTATGGACGATCTCTTTCGAGACGATCCACGGGCCGCCTGTGTGTTTCCAGGGAAACGGCCGCTGACCGGATGATGGCGAGCCGCCGTTACGCGAGCCCCCACTTGCCCACTCTCCACGGAAAGTGTCATCCGGACCCGGGAGGTCACCGGGGCTGGCGGGGGATCTTCACCATGGTCGTGAACGGCTCGCCGTTGTTGAGGCGATGGATCAGGGTGCGCAATCCCGCTCGATCGCCGTTCTGGTCAAGCCAGCGGCTCACCTGGCACGCGGACTTCGCGTAGGTGGCCGGGTCCTGACCTGCGGCGCGGAGCCAGTCTTCCAGGGTCACCGGCAGGGGCTCGCTCGGCTCGGTCAGGCAGCGGTCGGGGGCCGACTCGGGGGCGAGGTAGCGCGGGTCGTTCGAGACCGCCACCGCCAGACCCTCGTCGAACCACTGCGGGATGTCCGACCCTCCGCCGAGCCGCTCGTGCAGCTCCACGTGGGACAGCTCGTGCGAGGCGATCACCGGGTCCAGCCCTCGTGGCGAGAGCATCACCGCCCGGTTGAGCACAGCGATCCCCCGCTCCTTGCCGCCGCCGATGCGCTGATAGCAGTCCTCGGTCAGGCAGATGAGCAGTGCCGGGGAGCCGGCCTGGCCGCCGTAGAAGTCGCTGACCCGTCGCCGTGCCGTCTCGACCACCCGGGTCACGTGCGCCCGCTGCTCGTCGGACAGGCCCTGCTCGGTGTAGACGCCGGGGTGGAGCTCCGTCAGGCCGTAGCAGCCGGGGCAGGTGGTCGCCGCGACGGACGGGTAGGCCACCACGACGCCCAGCGTGCCGGCGATGAGCAGGGCGACCAGGCCGGCCAGGGCCCTCGTCCAGATGGTGCGAGATCTCCTGCGCGTCGCCTGCATGTCGCGGCCCCCAAGGATTGTCAGGTCGTTGCCGTGAGGATTTTCGCGCATACCCCAGGGAGGCGCATCGGCCCGAGGTATGTCATTCCGGAGGTGGAGACGTGTCCACGGGAGGACAAAGGCCGCATAATGCCAAGCTCAGAGCTAGGCAAAAGATGCCCAATATAGGGAGTTAAGTCGGGATTTGTGAGCATTACTCCCCGATGGACTGGAGATTCCGTCCTGAAGGGAGTCCTATGGGGATCGCCACCCGCACGTTCGCAGGTCTCGCCGCCGCGACGGTGATCGGCGGTGTCAGCCTGCCGATCGCCGAAGCAGGAGTGAGATCCGTGATCACTCCAGACCCCGACACCTGCCGGTATGCCGTCGTACCCGATGGGCAGGTCCCGCTCAGATCCGGCCCGGGCAAGAGGTTCGAGACCACCGGCGAGCTCCAGCCGTCGCAGGACCCGCTCGCGGGCAGCTGCGCCATCAGCGGGAAGGGCGGCATGCAGAACTGGGTGCGGATCCTGCGCGAGGAGCACCAGAACGCGTGAGTCCGGCGGAACCGGCTCCAGCCGTGGGGCGGCTGGTCGATCGTCGCTGTCTCCCGCCACCCTCGCCCGGGCGTCTGCTCGACGTCACACACCATCCGGATGGCGGCCCCGCCGGGCCGCACTGAGCGATCAGCGCCCCAGGAAGGCGAGCAGCCGCTCCAGCGGCCAGGTGTTGATGACGTCCTCCGTCGTCAGCCACGCGCGCTGCGCGATCCCCACCCCGAACCGCTGGTGGGCCAGATGCGGGATCGCGTGCGAGTCGCTGTCGACGGAGAACTTGACCCCATGGTGCTTGGCCAGCCGCACCAGGTCAGAAGGCAGATCGGAGCGGTCGGGGTAGGAGTCGATCTCCATCGCCGTGCCCGTCCGGGCGGCCGCGCGGAAGACTTCGTCCCAGTCGGCGTCCACCGGCGGGCGCTTGCCGATCTTGCGGGTGGTGGGGTGGCCGATGATGTCGACGTACGGGTTCTCGCAGGCGGCGATGAAACGGCGGGTCATCTCGTCGCGGGTCATCCCGAAGTGGGAGTGGACCGAGGCGACGCAGACGTCGAACTCGCGCAGGATCTCCCCGGGCCAGTCGACCGAGCCGTCGGGGGCGATGTTGAGCTCGGTGCCGTGCAGCAGGCGCATGCCGGGGTAGAGCTGCTGCAGCTTGGCCACCTGCTGGCGCTGCTCCAGGGCCTTGTCGAGGGTCATGCGCTGCATGGTGAGGTCGGGGGCGTGGTCGGTGACCGCGTAGTAGGAGTAGCCGCGGGCGTGGCCGGCCGCGACCATGTCCTCCAGCGAGGCGATGCCGTCGGTGAGGTCGGTGTGCGTGTGCAGGTCTCCGCGCAGGTCGCCCAGCTCGACGAGGGTGGGCAGCTCGCCGCGGAGCGCCGCGCGCACCTCGCCGCCGTCCTCTCGCATGGGCGGGGGCACGAACTGCATGCCGAGCGCGGCGTAGATCTCCTCCTCGGACTCCGAGGCGATCACCCGGTCACCCTCGAACAGTCCATACTCCGACAGCTTCCAGCCCTTCTTCACCGCCAGCTCCCGGATGGCGACGTTGTGCTCCTTGGAGCCGGTGAAGTACTGCATCGCCGCCCCCCACGACCCGGCGGGCACCACGCGAAGGTCCACCTGCATGCCGGAGGTGGTGCGCACGGACGTCTTCTTGTCGCCTGCCGCGATCACCTCGGCGACGTAGGGCTGGGCGCGGAAGGTCTCCATGATCGACTCGGGGGCCACGGCCAGGATGTCGATGTCGCCGATCGTGTCCTTCATCCGCCGCAGCGACCCGGCATAGGCGATGCGCTCGGCCTCCAGCGAGGCCATCACCTGCTCGGCCACGGCGGTCGCGACCCCGATGTGCACCCGCAGCCCCGACTGCTCCAGCTGCTCGATCCCCTTGCGCAGGTTTTCGAGCGTTTTCGGACCGAGCCCCTTGACCCCGTCGAGCCGTCCGGCCGAGATCGCCTCGCCGAGCGCCGTGGGGGAGTCGATGCCGAAGTCCTCGAACAGCATGATCGCCGTCTTGGGGCCCAGCGTCGGCACGCGCGTCAGCCTCCGGACCCCGTCGGGCACCCGGCCGCGCAGATCGTCGAGCTGCCGGAAGCTCCCGCGCTGCAGGAACTCCTCCATCTTCTTCGCGATCGCCTCGCCCACTCCCGGAACGCCGCGCACGTCGACCGCGGAGATGTCCTCGGGGAAGCCGGCGATCGCCTTCGCGGCCTTCTGGTAGCTGCGCACCCTGAAGGCGTCGCCGCCGGTCAGCGCGAACAGCTCGGCATACTCCTGGAGGGCGGCGGCCGCCTCGTCATTAGCCCGTGCCATGGCCCCAGCTTAGAAGGGCACCCCGACACAATCGCGCGCCGGAGCGGTCCGGTTCCGCCCCGTCCTCTCCGGCCCGGGACGGTGCTCCTGGTCGGGACGAAGGTGCGCCGGTCAGCGGTTGAGACGGTCGGTGACCAGGTCGGTGAAGCCGTTGGCGAGCAGGATGACGGCGATGGCGGTGAGCAGGATGCCGGCCACCCGGTCGAGGAGCATCGCGCCCTTGAGGGAGATGCGGCGCTGGACGTGGCCGGCGGCGTACATGGTGAGGCCGGTGACCGCGGCGAAGAGCAGCAAGGCGATCGACAGGAAGAGCTTGTCCCGGAGGCTGTCGGCCTCGGCGGCGGCGGCGACGCAGAAGGCGAAGGTGGTCCCGCCCACCGTGAGCGGGAAGGTCACCGGCGTGAACAGCACCGACTGGACGTTCGCCGGTGGCTCGGTCTCGTCGGCCGGTTTGTCCAGCTCCTCGACGGCTCCGGCCTTGCCGAGCATCAGCGGGATGGCCGCGAAGGCGAGGGCGATGCCTCCGGTGGCGGTGAGCGCGGCCGTGCTGATGCCCAGCAGCTTCAGCAGCGGCTCGCCGACCCAGAGCGCGATCAGGACGAACACGGTGACGTTGAGGGCCAGCCCCAGGGCCAGCCGGATGAGCTGCCCTTCGTCGAAGGTCCGCACGATGGGCAGGTAGGAGGCGAGCGCGGCGACCGGGCTGTAGAGGCCGAACAGCGCCAGGAACAGGATGAGAGCCGGGTGGCTGGTCATCTGACACCCGCCCGATAGTTGATGATCATGCGTTCCCCCGATCCGCGGCTGATGTCGCGGATCGGGTACCCGGGCCTTTCTCCAGGAAAACGGGCTGTTTGTGCAAGTTAGTACCCGCGGGTGCGGCGAGAGGCGGGCCGGATCCGCCGGGCCACGTCGCGCCTTCGGACCGCGCGCAGCGCTTCCGCGCCCAGGATGACGCCCGTGCCGATGCCCAGGGCGATCGACAGCGCCTCCACCAGGTTGCGCATCCCGGCCGCCAGGTCGCCGAGGCTGAGCTTGAGCATCCCCCGATACAGCGCCGAGCCGGGCAGCAGCGGCCCGATCGCCGGGATCACGAACACCATCGGCGGCACCCGTACCCGGCGCGCGAAGGCGTTGCCCAGCAGCCCGATCACCGCCGCCGCCAGCATCGCCGCCATGACCGGCGGGAACTCCCAGCGGACGGCCAGGACGTAGCAGATCCAGACCAGCCCGCCGCCGAGCCCGCCCGCCAGCAGGTGGCGCGGCGGCACCCGCAGGGCCACGGCGAACGTCAGGCCCAGCCCGAGCGCCCCCGCCAGCTGGGGGATCGCCAGAGACAGCGGCGCGGTCGGCGCGTCGTCCACGGTGATCGGCACACCCACCTTGACGGCGAGGGCGAGCATGGCGCCGATGCCCGACACCACGGCGGCCACGATGAAGACGACCTCGGTGAACCTGGCCGTGGCGGTGACGTACTCGCCGGCGATGCCGTCCTGCACGCAGGCGACGAGCGGCCGGCCGGGCAGCAGCGCGACCACCGCGCCGACCACCACGGCGGAGGCCTGCACGGGCATCTCCCGCCAGATCATCAGCACCGCGATCAGCGTGCCGATCAAGGCGGCCACGGCGAGCTGGAAGAACTCCGCCACCCCGCGCCGGGCGAGCCAGGCGCCCGTCCGGTCGCCGAGCACGGTCGCGACGAACGCCGCGCCCGCCACCATCGGCCCGCCGCCGTTCAGCACCGCCGCCGAGGAGGAGACCAACGCCAGCCCGGCGACCACCAGCCATCCGGGGTAGACCGCGGCCCGCCGGTTCACCGCGCGCAGCCGCTCCTGCGCGATGTCGAGCGGGAGCTTCTGGCGGGTGATCTCACTGACCAGGGCCTGCAGCGCCACCAAACGGTCGAAGTCCGGCTGCCGCCTGCGCACCCGCCGCTCGGCCGTCGCCGCTGGACGGCCGTCGTCGGGGACGTGCGACAACGTGATCGCAGACAGGTTCACGTCCGTCTCGACCTGGCGCAGGCCGTACGCCCGCAGGATCGCGCGCATCGCGCCCGTGACGTTCTCGGTCGCCTCGCCGCTGGCCAGGAGCAGTTCGCCGACGCGCAGCGACAGGCTGATGGCGCGGTTGGCCTGCGCGGTCAAATGCCGTCGCGCTCGATGGGGCAGGTCATGCAGTGCGCGCCGCCCCGGCCCTTGCCCAGCTCGAAGCCTTCGATCTCGATGACCTCCACGCCGTGCTCACGCAGCTTGCGGTTGGTGAACTGGTTCTTGTGGTAGCCGATCACCACGCCGGGCGACAGAGCGAAGAAGTTGTTGCCCGAGTCCCACTGCTCGCGGGCCATCTGGAAGTCGTCGCCGCCGGTCGGGATGACGTCCAGCGCGCTCAGGCCGAGCGCGTCCTCCAGGGCGCCCACGAAGCTGTGGTCGCGGTGCACCTCCAGCGTGCCCTCCTTGTCGCCCGGCCGCAGCGAGAAGGTGGCGGCGGCGTCCAGGAACGGCGGGTAAGCCGTGGCCTTGTCCACGTCCAGGAAGGTGAAGACGGTGTCGAGGTGCATGTACGAGCGGCTCTTCGGGACGTTGACCGCGATCAGCCGCTCGGCCGCGCCGGACGCGAACAGCGACAGCGCGATGTGCTCGATCGTGCGGGGGTTGGTGCGCTCGCTCATGCCGATGGCCACCGTGCCGTGGCCGATGGGCATCATGTCGCCGCCCTCCATGGCCGCGTTGCCGTAGGACTCCTCGTTGAAACGCTCGTCCTCGCCCGCGAACGGGTACCAGAACGAGAAGTCCTCATGGGCGAACATCGGGTGATAGTGGTAGATCGTGGACTGGTTCATGGTCTCCAGCAGGCGGACGTGCCAGAACATCGGGTTGAGCGACACCCCGCCGTACAGCCACGCCGACGGGTCGCGCTGATAGAGCGAGTTCGGCAGTGGCGGCAGCAGGAACGCCCGGGGATCGCCGGACGCCGCCACCAGCGAGCGGGTGTCCATGTCCGCGACGCCGAACTCCTCCTTGGTCAGGCCGCCGATCAGGTGGGTGGCGAGCTTGTCGCCGCTCCAACCGGACAGCGTCTCCCGGACGACGTCGACCAGTGACGGGCCCACGGTCAGGTGGGTGACGGCCTGCTCCAGGGCGTGCTGCTTGGCCTCGAACCCGGCGTCCAGCGCCTCGGCCAGCAGTTTCTGGTGATAGAAGACCTCGACGCCGCGCTCGCGCATCACCGCCACGAACGCGTCGTGCTCCTTCTGCGCCTGCTCGACCCAGAGGATGTCGTCGAACAGCAGCTCGTCGTTGTTGGCGGGGGTGAGCCGTTTCAGGCTGAGCTCCGGCCGATGCACGATCACCTTGCGCAGCGTCCCGACCTCGGAGTGGACACCTAGGTTAAGGTCGATCATTTCCGCTCCCCCATCACGCGGGCCAACAAGGCAGAGCGCATCATTCCACCCCCTCATTGCCGTCAATCCCGACATGTCGAAGCTTTGCCGACTCGGGTGGTAGCCATGCTCATGTCGGTCCGATGAGTTCCGCCGGGTACGCGAGTCGTAACCGTGCAAAGGACCGCAGGGGCAGGAGGCATCAAGTGAGCGATTCAGTGAAAACCGAGATCACCGGCATCCGGACCGTCGGCGTCCCCGTCACCGACCAGGACCGGGCCCTCGACTTCTACGTGGGCACCCTGGGCATGGAGAAGCGGCTGGACGCCCCGGTCGAGCAGCTCGGCGGGCGGTGGATCGAGGTGGCGCCCGCCGGATCGAGGACGACAGGCGTTCCGCCGATGTTCGCCCTCCGCGACCCGGACGGCAACGGGCTGGAGATCGTCGAATAGCGAGGAATCCCGCCGGGACGACGGGCACACCTGGTGAGGGCGGCGAGCCCGCCCTCACCAGCTGCTAGATCCGCACCTCACGAGGCGTGTACGGCTCGGCCAGGGAGGCGAGCTCCTTCTCCGTGAGCGTGACGTCCACCGCGGCCACCGCGTCGTCGATGTGCCGGTCCTTGGTGGCGCCCACGATCGGAGCGGTGACCGTGGGCTGGTGGAGCAGCCAGGCCAGGGCGATCTGGGCGGCCGGCAGGTCGCGCTCGCGTGACAGCTCCGCCACCCGGTCTAGGATGAGCCGGTCGTTGTGGGGCTCGTACAGGTAGTCGATGCGCGCGTCGGTGCCCGTCCTGGCCGTGGAGTTGTCGGCGGACCCGGCGCGGGCCAGCACGCCGCGCGCCAGCGGGCTCCACGGGATCACGCCCACCCCCTGGTCGGCGCAGAGGTCGAGCATCTCGCGCTCCTCCTCCCGGTAGAGCAGGTTGTAGTGGTTCTGCATGGACACGAACTTCGTCCAGCCGTGCCGCTCGGCGACGTGCTGCGCCTTGGCGAACTGCCACGCCCACATGGACGAGGCGCCGAGGTAGCGGGCCTTGCCCGACTTGACCACCTCGTGCAGCGCCTCCATCGTCTCCTCGATCGGCGTCTCGTCGTCCCACCGGTGGATCTGGTAGAGGTCCACGTAATCGGTGCCGAGCCGCCGCAGCGAGTCGTCGATCGCGGCGTGGATGTGCTTGCGCGACAGGCCGCGGTCGTTGCGCCCCCGGCCCATCGGGTAGAACACCTTGGTGGCCAGCACGTAGTCGTCGCGCCGGGGGAAGATCCCGCGCAGGACGTCGCCGGTGACGGTCTCGCTGGCCCCGTCGCTGTAGACGTCGGCCGTGTCGAAGAAGGTGATGCCGGCGTCGGCCGCCCGCCGGACGATCGGCTCGGCCTTGTCCTCCGGCAACGCCCATTCCTGCTTGGCGGGGTCGCCATAGCTCATCATGCCGAGACAGATGCGTGAGACGTTCAATCCGCTGTTACCCAGTCGCGTGTAGTCCATGGCGTCAACCATATGGTCCAGGTGATCCGGGGGGTGGGGAGGCAATAGTTTGCCCAAATGTGGGCGCATGTCCCCTGGAGACTGGCCGAGCGCTGCGCACCGGACAGGTCACGTTATCGGTATAGGTCCTCTGCAATAGTCGGCCAAAATAATCAATGGCGATATAAGCCCTTGTTCGTATGGCCGGCCGGTTCAGAGCGGGTACTGGGGCGTGATCATGGTGACGCCCGGGACGGAGCCGATCGCGGCC
Organism: Nonomuraea sp. LPB2021202275-12-8; assembly: GCF_037044575.1. Classification (NCBI taxonomy): domain Bacteria; kingdom Bacillati; phylum Actinomycetota; class Actinomycetes; order Streptosporangiales; family Streptosporangiaceae; genus Nonomuraea; species Nonomuraea sp. LPB2021202275-12-8. The sequence goes on from NZ_JBAHWD010000037.1 coordinate 8,526, forward strand.
AGGGCCTTGCCGGCGTCGGCGAGTCCGATGGTCCTGGTGATGAGCTGGTCGGGGTGAAGGAGCCCGGCCCTGATCATCTCCATCATCGGCGGGTAGGCGTGCGCGGCCATGCCGTGGCTGCCCAGTAGCTGCAGCTCCAGCGCGACCACCCGGTCCATCGGGACCTGCGCGCCGCCCGGCAGCAGGCCGACCTGCACGTGGCGGCCGCGGCGGCGCAGGCTCTCGACCGAGGCGGCACAGGTCTGGGCGCTGCCCAGGGCGTCGATCGAGGTGTGCGCGCCGCCTCTGGTCAGCTCCCTGACCTGGGCGGCGGCGTCGCCCGCGGAGCCGTCGACGAAGTGCGTGGCGCCGGCCTGCTCGGCCAGGTGGAGCGCGTCGGTGCTGATGTCGACGGCCACCACCCGGGCCCCCGCCGCGCTGGCGATCATGATGGCGGACAGCCCGACCCCGCCGCAGCCGTGCACGGCCATCCACTCACCCGGCCGCACCTGCCCGACCTGCGACACCGCGCGGAAGGCGGTGGCGAAGCGGCAGCCGAGGCCGGCCGCGGTGATGTAGGACATCTCCTCGGGGATCGGGATCAGGTTGACGTCGGCGTGGTCGATCGCCACCAGCTCGGCGTAGGAGCCCCAGTGGGTGAAGCCCGGCTGCGTCTGCCGCTCGCACACCTGCTGGTCGCCGGTGGCGCAGGCCGTACAGGATCCGCAGGCGCAGACGAACGGGACCGTCACCCGCGCGCCGGGCAGCCACCCGCGCACGTCGGAGCCGACCGCCTCCACCACACCCGCCAGCTCGTGGCCGGGAACATGGGGCAGGACCCGGATGTCGGAGTCGTGCCCCTGCCAGCCGTGCCAGTCACTGCGGCACAGCCCTGTCGCCTCGACCCTGATGATCGCCCCGTGCGGGGCGGGGGACGGGTCGGGCAGCTCGCGCACGTCGAGCTCTCCACCGAAGATGTCAAAGGCTACCGCTCGCATCTCATGAGCTTAGGGTCAACTGCCGCAGCTCGCGCAAGGCCTGGTGGGAGGGGGAGCCGGGTTCGGTGGTGTAGAGGACCAGACGCAGGTCGTCGCGGTCGGGCACCGGCATGACCTGGCAGATCGCGTCGATCGGGCCGACCGCCGGGTGGTTGATGCGTTTGCGCTGCTCCCTGCGCGGCCGGACCTCGTGCTCGGCCCACAGCCTGGCGAACTCGGGGCTGAGCGCCAGCATCTCCGTGACCAGCGCCTGAATGCCGGTGTCGTCGGGGTAGCGGCCCGCCGCGACGCGCAGGTCGGCGACCGACGCGCGGGCGAAGCGGCCCGGCTCCTCCTCGTCGAGGTGCGCGGCGATGTCGGGGGAGCGGAAGACCCAGCGGATGACGTTCAGGTCGTCGCGCGGCCGGCTGTCGAGGTCGCCCATGACCACGCTGGCCAGGGGATTCCAGGCGAGGACGTCGTACTTGGCGTCCAGGACGTAGGCGGGCACCTCCTCCAGGTAGCCGATCAGGTGCAGGACGCCCTCGGGCACGTCGGCCCTCATCCGGGGCGGGTCGAGGGCCTGGCCGGCCAGCCGGAACAGGTGGGCCCGCTCGTCCTGGTCGAGCATCAGCGCCCTGGCCAGCGCGTTGAGCACCTGCCTCGACGGGTGCGGGCCGCGGGACTGCTCCAGCCTGATGTAGTAGTCGATCGACATGCCCGCGAGCTGCGCGACCTCCTGCCTGCGCAGCCCGGGGGTGCGCCGCCGCCCGGCCTCGGGCAGGCCGACGTCCTGCGGAGTGACGCGGGCCCGCCTGCTGCGAAGGAATCCGGCCAGCTCGTCGCGGTTCATGCCGCCATCCTCCGTCATGAGGCGCCGGCGTGGGTGGTATCGCTGATCCCAGCTTCGGAAGGTCTCTCCCCCTCGCCCGCGGGCCGGGCCAGCGTTGGGGGCATGACGACGACGGCCCTCATCACGGGCGCCAACAAGGGAATCGGTTTCGAGATCGCGCGGCTGCTGGGCGAGCGGGGCGTCACCGCCATCGTGGGAGCGCGCGACGAGGAGCGTGGGCGCGCCGCCGCCGAGCGCCTCGGCCAGCCGTACGTCCGGCTCGACGTGACGGACGAGTCCAGCGTCCTGGCCGCGGCCAAGTGGATCGAGCAGGAGTACGGCGCGCTCGACATCCTGGTCAACAACGCCGGGATCGTGGTGTGGCAGGACGATCCGGCCCCCAGTGCCACCCCGGCCGACAGGCTTCGGGAGACCTACGAGGTCAACGTGTTCGGCGTGGTCACCGTGACCAACGCGATGCTGCCGCTGCTGCGCGAAGCGCCCGCGGCGAGGATCGTGAACATGTCGAGCGAGCTCGGCTCCCTCCAGCTCGCGATGGACCCGGACAGCCCCTTCTGGCCGCTCACCTTCGTGGCCTACAACTCCTCCAAGTCCGCCCTCAACATGGTGACCGCCGCCTACGCCAAGGAGCTGTGGGACACCCCGATCAAGGTGAACGCCGCCAACCCGGGCTACTGCGCCACCGACCTGAACGCGCACTCCGGGTTCCGCACGGCCGAGCAGGGTGCGGCCATCGCGGTGCGGCTGGCCACGCTGGACGCCGACGGCCCCACCGGGGCCTTCATGCAGGACGACGGCCCGCTGCCCTGGTGAGGTGTCAAACCCTTTCCGCAGGACAGAAGGGGGTCATGGGACAGGATTTGGATAAGGCGCGTTTCTCCGAGGCAGAGTTCTTCCAGTTCGGTGAGCGGCTCCGGGAGCAGCTCGCGGTGCTGCGCGAGCTGCTCGACAGGCCGGGATTCGGCGAGGGCCCGGTCACCATCGGGGCCGAGCTGGAGCTGTTCCTGATCGACGAGGCCGGCCGGCCGTTGCCCCGCAACAGCGAGGTGCGCGAGGCGCTCGACGACCCGCGCGTGGTGCTGGAGCTCGGCCGCTACAACCTCGAGGTGAACCTCACCCCGTTGCCGCTGGCCGGGCCGTCCTTCGAGCGGCTCGGCGCGGAGATCCAGGAGACGCTGCTCAAGGTGGACGCGGCCGTCGAGGGGGGCGGGGCGTTGCCCATCGGGATCCTGCCCACTTTGGACACCGAGGACTTCACCGCGGAGGCCATCAGCGACGAGAACCGCTATGAGGCGCTGAGCAGGGGCATCCGGCGGCTGCGGCTGGAGCCGTTCCTGGTCAAGATCGACGACCTGGAGCTCTCGGTGGAGAACGTGATCCTGGAGAGCGCCAACACCTCCTGGCAGGTGCACCTGCGCACGCCGCCTGACCGGTTCGCCCGGCTGTTCAACGCCGCCCAGCTCGCCATCGGCCCGGTCCTGGCCGTCTGCGGGAACTCGCCGCTCTTCCTCGGCAGGACGCTGTGGGAGGAGACCAGGATCGCGCTGTTCGAGGAGGCGGCCGACGACCGGGACGTGGAGCGGCTCTACCGCAAGGACGGCCGGGTCACCTTCGGCTCCGACTGGGTGCGCGAGGGCGCGTACGAGGTGTTCGAGAGGTACGTCAACGACTACGACCCGGTCGTGCCCGATCTCACCGAGGGCGGCGACCCCGACGACGTGCCCGAGCTGCGGCTGCACCAGGGCACCATCTGGCAATGGAACAGGCCCGTCTTCGACCCGGCCGACGGCGGCCACCTGCGCGTCGAGATGCGCGCCCTGCCCGCCGGCCCGTCGTGCGCGGACATGACGGCCAACACGGCCTTCCTGCTCGGTCTCACGCTGGCGCAGGCGGAGCGGGATCTGACCGGCTACCGGTTCGCGGAGGCGTACCAGAACTTCTACCGGGCGGCCATGCACGGGCTGGACGCCAAGCTCTCCTGGCCGGGCAGGGACGGCGAGTTCGAGGCCGCCGACCTGGTGCTCAGCCTGCTGCCCGAGTCGCGGGCCGCGCTGCTGGCGGCCGGGGTGGCGGGGAAGGACGTGGACGACGCGTTCGAGATCATCGAGGCGCGCACCCGCCTGCGCCGAACCGGGGCGGTGTGGCAGCGGGAGGCGCTGGCGGCGTTCGGCGGTGACAGGGAGCGGCTGGTACGGCGCTACCGAGAACTGGCGCTGTCCGGATTGCCGGTCCACATGTGGCCATAATTCGCAACCTTCATTGCTCCCCACTCGTCAGAACTAGTCAGACGACGAACGAGTGGGGAGCGTATGGCTGCGAAGGGAATGGTCCCGGCCGATACGGCGCCTTTCGTCTTACGGCGGGCGACGGGCACCCTGGCCGAGGGGGCGGCCAAGCTGGCCGGCGAGCTCGGCGCCGTCACCGTGGAAGCGGTCCTGGCCGAGGCCAACAGGACGGCGGTGCGCAAGGGAGCGGCCGCGGCGCTCGGCTCGATGCGCCCCAGACCCAGCGAGTGGTACGCCTTCGACGGCGGTGACCAGGAGACCGCCGACTGGTATCCGCAGGGGCTGACCTGCGGCGAGGACTCCGGCTCCATCGGCGTGCCGGTCTTCATCGCCACCTGGTACTACCGGCCGGCGGCGGGGGAGCGGGGGATCAGGGTGTCGTTCCTCAGCCCCCAGACGCTGAAGTACCGTCACGCGCTGCTCGTCGAGGCCAGGCCCGACGGCTCCTATGGGCCGATCAACATCCACGCGGGCGGCGTCGCCTGCCACGGCGACCTGCTGTACGTGGCCGACACCGTCAGAGGGCTGCGGGTCTTCGACCTCACCAAGGTGCTCGACCTGCGTTCGGTGCAGGGCGACCTGGGCGACGCCGAGCGGATCGGCAGGCACGAGGGCAGATTCCACGCCTTCGGCTACAGGTACGTGCTCCCGCAGACGGACTCGTGGCGCCTCGCCGCCAAGGGCGCCGTCTTCTCCTTCGTCGGCCTCGACCGCACCACCACCCCGCACACGCTGATCTCCGGCGAGTACGCCGAGACCGCCCTCACCGGCCGGGTCGCGCGCTGGAACCTGGAGCTGGACGGCACCCCCAGGGACGTGCACGTGATGGGCCACGCGAAGATCCAGGGGGCGATCTCCCGCGGCGAGACGTGGTATTTGAGCCAGACCGTCGACAGTGACTCCAACGGCAGGCTGCTCGTCCACTCCGGAGGCAAGCTCGACAAGCGGCCGTTCCCGGTCGGGCCGGAGGACCTGACCGCCCGGGGGAGCAAGGTGTGGAGCGTCACGGAGTTCAGGAGGAAAAGGGTGATCTTCGGCGTCAGCCTCTGAGATGCCGGTTGAGCAACTCCCTGTAGCCGCGGTCGAAGTCGTCGTAGCGGGCGCGTAGCTCGCCGCCCGGCCAGCCCGCCGGCAGCAGCTCGCCGGGCAACAGCGGGTCGGCCAGCAGGTGGCGCAGCACCGCCGCCGACACCAGGAAGCCCTCGGCCAGCCCCTCCGCCCGGTCGAGCGAGCGCTCCAGCCCGCGCGCCTCGGCCGCCCACCCGTCCAGGTCCCACAGCAGCGCGGTGGGGTCGCCGTGCGGACGGCCGTCGATCAGCGTGCACTGCGCGGTGACGGTCTTCGGCCACTCGCGCACCAGGTTGGCCGGGCGCATCCAGGTGCCCTCGCGCAGCTCGGCCAGGCGCAGCGTGGCCATCGTGTGCCGCAGCGCCGCCCGGTCGGCGGGGGCTCGCCGCTCGGCCGTGACGACGGCCAGCTCCCACGTGCCGTCCCACGGCCTGATGTGCGGGGCGCGGCTCTCGTCCTGCCTGGCCTGCCGCTCGATCAGCCGCTCCGACAGCGTGTAGAGGCCGCCGGACTGGATCAGGTCGCCCGCGGCCACCATGCGCGACAGCGCCACCCGCACCGTGCCCTCGGCGATGCCGAACAGGGCGCCGATGCGCACCAGGTGGCGGGCCGGCAGGCTCGGCGGGTGGCTGCCCAGCAGCGCGCTGAGGACGGCCGATCGGGCACTCAGACCATTACGCTCTTCCATCGCGTGTCGATTATATGTAACACTCCGGGGTATGGGGCGCTATCTCATCGAACCGTTCGACAGCAGCGACCGTTACGCCACCGAGCGCTACCAGGGCGCCGCCGGGCGCAACTGGTGGCGCTGCGACCCGTCGCTGCACCTGCTCATGCGCCGCCACCTCGGTGACGGCTACGCCTGGGCCGAGCCGCACCTCGACCGGCTGGGCGCGCTGATGGGCGGGCTGATCGCCGAGTGCGCGGAGGAGACCGACCGCAACCCGCCGCGGCTGGAGAAGTACGACAAGTGGGGGCGCGACGTCAGCCAGGTCGTCATGCCGCCGTCGTTCCACGCCGCCAGGCAGGCGCTCATGGCCGACAACTTCACCTCCCCGGCCTTCGCCGAGCAGGCCCGCGCCAACGGCGCCGACCCCGCCGCGCTCAGCGCGGCCTGGACCTACCTGCTCGACCAGGCCGACATCGGGATGGGCTGCGCCCTCGGCACCGGCGGCGACATGGTGGTCTCGCTGGCCGAGCGGCACGCGCCCGACGACGTCAAGGAGCGGGTGCGGGACATCTTCGCCGACGGCTTCTACTCCGGCGAGGCCGCGCAGATGTTCACCGAGCGGACCGGCGGCTCCGACCTGGCCGCGCTGGAGGCCACCGCCGTCCCGGACGGCGACTCGTGGCGGCTGTCGGGGTTCAAGTGGTTCGCCTCCAACGCCAACGGCTCCGCCTTCGTGGTGCTGGCCAGGCACGGAGGCCACGAGGGCTCGGTCGCGCCGTTCCTGGTGCTGTGGGAGCGCCGCGACGGCACCCGCAACGGGGTGCGGATCAGGCGGCTCAAGGACAAGCTCGGCACCCGCTCCGTGGCCTCCGCCGAGGTGGAGTTCGCCGATGCGGAGGCGTTCCTGCTCGCGGGACAGGGCTCCGGCTCCGGGCTCGGCACGATGATGAAGCTCACCAACGGCTCACGGCTCGGCGTGGCCATGATGGGCCTCGGCGTGGCCAGACGCGCCCTGGTGGAGTCGCTCTGCTACGCCCGCGCCCGGGAGGCGTTCGGCCGGCCGCTCGCCGAACAGCCGCTGATGCGCCGCAAGCTGGCCGAGCTGATCGTCGAGGTCGAGGCGGTCCAGGCGCTGGTCTTCGACGGCCATCTCGGCCCACGGCTGCGCCTCGCGCCCGCCCTGGTCAAGCTGCGGGCCGCCCGGCTCGGGGTCACCGCGGCGAGCGACGCCGTCGAGGCGCACGGCGGCAACGGCTACATCGAGCAGTGGCCGGTGGCCAGGCTCCTGCGCGACGCCCAGGTCAACCCCATCTGGGAGGGCGGGGACAACATCCTCTGCCTCGACGTACGGCGGGCGATGCTCCGCGAGAACGCCCACGAGCCGTTCATCGACCGCCTGGCAGCCGCCGCCGACCAGGCCCCGCCCGGCGACGCCACCGTGGACCTCGTACGCGGCCGGATCGACGACCTCCGTAAGGCGATCACCGTCTGGGCCTCGCTGCCTCCGGCCGTGGCCGAAGCAAGGCTGTTCCCGCTGGCCCAGTTCATGGCGGACGTCTACGCGGCGGCGCTGCTGCTGGAGCAGGCGGGCTGGGAGGAGCGCAACGGCCACGGCGACCGCAAGGCCCTGGTCGCCCGCCTCTACGCCGACGCCCACCTGGCCGACCAGGGTCCGCTCCGCGGGATCGATCGCCCGGGGGACGAACTGGAGCACTTCGACGACCTCCTCGCGGGAGCCCTCGCGCCCTGACGCGACTCAGCCCAGGATCTGGCGGGTGATGGACGGGTCGGCGATGGCGGTGTCGTTCGCGAGCAGGAAGGCCTTGCTGAGGATGACCGCCAGCCGCCCGTCCTCTTCGAACGGGAGGAACAGCCCCGCGTGGGGGTCGGCAGCCGCGACGACGCACAGGTAGGCGTCGTTGGGTTCCATCAGGATGTTGCCCGATCCGAGGTGGATCCTGTAGGTCCGCAGGTCGCCGCGGACCCGCAGGAAACGGTCGGTGAGCTCCACCCGGTCGGCGATGGCCGTGCGGCCGATGAGCCGGGACAGCGCGTCCCGGCGCACCTCGGCGGACGGCGGCAGCGGCCCGAACGAACCCGTCCGCCAGTAGTCCCGCAGCCGATCCGGCCCGCCGTCGGCCCATTCCGGGTCGGTGGTGATCGAGGTGACCGCGATGAACAGGTCCACGTCGCGCATCGCCTCGCTGAACACCAGCAGCGGCACCTCGGCCAGCGGCGCCGGGCGCCACACACCCTCCGCCAGCCGGTGGAAGCGGACCTGGTCGGTGACCGCGCACGCCTCCTCCTGCCAGAGATACTCGTGGTGGAACGCCACCCGCCAGCGCCCCCCGGCCAGCACCCGAACCGCCTCTCCGGAGCCGCCGTCGTCCCAGGGCCCGAGGAAGTCGGCCCGCCAGCCCCGCTGCTTGAACAGCGCGTACAGCTTGCGGTAGTCCACCACGTGCCCGGCGAACCTGTTGGAGTAGATCTCCGTCGCCTCCTCGGCGGGCGTCAGCAGATAGATCTCCCGGAACGCCTGCTTGAACGGCTGACGCAGCTCCTTGTCCTGCACGGCCTCCCGCCAGGCGAGCACCGCCTCCGGCGACGTGCGCGCCGGATGCCACAGCCGCACCGGCACGTCCGGCACCTCCAGCCCCAGCTCGCTGCGCCACACGCCGGGCGAGACCTCGAACTCCCAGATCAGCTGCCCGGCGATCGGCTGCCCGGCCAACTGCCGGTAGGGAGGCGGAACCTCGCTCGTGTAGGCGGCCTCGATCGCCCTGACCAGGGTCGCCTGCTGCTGCCGCACCTGCTTGGCCAGGTCCCGCAGCCGCTTGACCTCGCCCGCGTGCTCGCGCCTGACCGCCGCGGGCACTGCCTTGAGCCTCTTGTCGCCGTGCCACCACGACAGCTCGACCTCGCCTTCGGTCGAGATCACCGCCGTGTGCTCGCCCACCGCCTGCCGCACCCGCCCGTCGGGCAGCCGGAAGGCCACCTCCATCCGGCCTGCCAGGGCGGGCTCGATCCGCTTGAGCATGCGGTCCAGCTGTTTGGGCACCCCCGAGTGCCGGGTCGCCTGACGGGCGGCCCGCAGCGCCGAGATCGCCTCCGGAGTCGGGTGGTCCTCCACCGCTCGGGCGATCTCGAACAGCACGCCCTGCGAGGGCAGCGTCCTGGCCTGGGTGGGCGCCACCGCGACCCCGTGAAGGAGCCGGGAGAGCAGGCCGGGCAGCCAGGGCTCGTCCCGGAAGAGCGCCAGCCGTGCGGCACGGCCGATGGTCTCCTTCTCCCCGCCGTCGAACGCCTTGTCCGCCCGATACGGGATCTCCCCCGCGTGGATCGCCGCGACGCGGGCCTCGGCCGCCTCCAGGGTGGCCCGCGCGAAGTCCAGGTAACCGGGCATGCCGCCGAGCCGCTCCGGAACGTCGGGCAGCGGCGGAGAGGAGTTGTACGACGGCTCCCGGATCCACTCGGCGAACAGCGCCCGCCGCTCCACGTCCCAGCCGAGCAGCAGGTTCACCTCGGCGACCGCGAGCGGCCCGCGCCCCTCGGTGAGCCGCGCGGCCACCTCCGCGTCCAGCCCCGCGAGCCCGGCCGCCGCCAGCAGGGAGAAGGGGCTGTCCAGCCGGTTCTCGCGCAGCAGGAACGCGACCAGCGTGCGGGCGGGATCGGCCAGCCGCTCCAGCGGCGCCCCAGCCGGGCACCGCACCAGCGCACCGACTCCGACGCACATGTCGGCCCACTTCCGGGTCTGCAGTCCCTCGACCAGGGCCTCGAACAGGTCGGCGCACGCCTGCGGCGTGAACAGCGGCTGCCTCTTGCGTGCCTGCTCCTCGATCGAGGAACGCGCCATCCTGGCGCCTCCGGCACTCTTGACGACCCGGTAGGCCGCAGGGATCAGCGTGCCCAGCTCGACCGCGCTCAGCTGGGAGGTGTCCGGCCATCCGGCGTGGTCCTGCCTGGCGCCGGTCATCAGATCCAGCAGGTGCTGCGCCTCGGGGGAGAGCTTCATGCGGAAGATCCTGCCGGACGCGGCCGACACAACGGGCCGCCCCGCCGGCCCGGACCGCTTCGGGACGCCGCCGGCGGGCGCGCTGGCGTGAGCCGGGATCCGGCCGTACGTTGGAGCTTTCTCCTCAGCAGGAGGCACGCATGACCGTGCGAGTGGAGCGCGACGGTGCGGTGACGACCGTCGTGCTCAGCAGGCCGGAATCGCGCAACGCCGTCGACCGCAAGACAGCCGACGCGCTCACCGACGCCTTCCGCGAGTTCGACGACTCCGACGCCGACGTCGCGGTGCTGTGGGGCGAGGGCGGCACGTTCTGCGCGGGCGCCGACCTCAAGGCGCTGGACAACCACGTCGGCGAGGACGGCGACGGCCCGATGGGCCCGACCAGGCTGCGCCTGTCCAAGCCGGTCGTCGCCGCCGTCGCCGGGCACGCCGTCGCCGGCGGCCTGGAGCTGGCGCTCTGGTGCGACCTGCGGGTGGCGGAGGAGGACGCGGTGTTCGGCGTGTTCTGCCGCCGCTGGGGGGTGCCGCTCATCGACGGCGGCACGGTCCGGTTGCCGCGCCTCATCGGCCTGGGCAGGGCGATGGACCTGATTCTCACCGGCCGCCCGGTCGGCGCCCGGGAGGCCCTCGACATGGGCCTGGCCAGCAGGGTCGTGCCCACCGGCACGGCCAGGCAGCGCGCCGAGGAGCTCGCCCGCGAGCTCGCCCGCTTCCCGCAGGCCTGCCTGCGCGGCGACCGGCTGTCGGCGCTGGAGCAGCACGGCCTCGGCGAGGCCGACGCCCTGCGGAACGAGCTGCGCCACGGCCTGGTCTCGCTGCCCGACGCCGCCGGCGGCGCCGCCCGGTTCGCGTCCGGGGCGGGCCGCCACGGCGACTTCGGCCAGATCTAGCTAGCCCGCCAGGACGGGGAAGTTGGCCCTGAGCACGCCGCGCGGGTCGCGGGCGCGCTTGAGGTCGCGCAGCCTGTCCAGCGTCTCGCGCGGGAAGGCGGAGGCGGCGTGCTCGCCGCCGTGCAGCATCGTGTACGGCTTGCGGCCGCTGGTGTGCGGCACCAGGCCCTTCGCCAGCCCCTCGATCCGGTCGGCCGTGGCCTGCGACGGCAGCCCGAACAGGTAGGCCAGGTACGGCTCGGCCAGGTGCCCGCCCGCCCCGCCGCCCGGGGCCGGCCTGGACAGGGCGCCGCCCAGGTGCCTGATCTGCACGCTGATGAGCGGATCGATCGGCTCGGCCAGCAGCACCTGCGCCACCGCGTCGTCGAGGCCGGTCAGCAGCTCCGCCCGGCTCATGCCGGGACCGGGGTCGGTGGGCTCGGCGCAGATGCCGCCCAGCCCGGCCACCGGCAGCGGGCCGCGGCTGTCGCTGACGGCCCCGCCGATCAGGTCGAAGGGGCGCAGCAGGGCGCCCGGGTGCTCGCCGAGGAAGGTGCAGTCCACCGCGACGAACCCCGGCCCGCCGGGGAACTTCAGCAGGTCGAACCAGACGGTCAGCTCGTCGGGAGCCGTCGCGGTGACCTCACGGTAGGCGGCCAGCACCTCCGGCGCCCGCTCCACCGGCCACATGATCCGCCCGCCGTAGAGGAAGGGCGCCGGATGCAGGTCGAACTCCAGCGACGTCACCACGGCGAAGTCGCCGCCGCCGCCCCGCAGCGCCCAGAACAGCTCCGGGTCGGATTCCGCCGTCACCCTGATCTTCGAGCCGCCGGCGTCGACCGCCTCGAAGGCCCGCACGCTGTCGGCGGCCAGCCCGTGCTTCCTGCCGAACCAGCTCAGGCCGCCGCCCAGCGTGTAGCCCGTCACGCTCACCACGGGCGAGCTGCCCGCCAGACCGGCCAGGCCGAGCGGGCTCCCGGCGGCCAGCACCTGCCCCCACCTGGCTCCCGCCCCGGTGCGGGCCACCCTGCCGTCGATCTCCACCTGGTCCATCCGGCCGGTCCGCAGCAGGATCGCGCCCTCCGTCGAGCCGCTGGCGCCGTGCCCGCTCGGCTGGGCCGTCACCGCGAGGCCGTGCAGCGCGGCGTAGCTGACGGTCGCCGCCACGTCGTCGGCGCCCGCCGCCTCGACCACCGCCACGACCGGCTGGTCCACCGCGAGGTTCCACGGTGTGCGAGCCTCGTCGAACCCGGCCTCGCCCGGTGTCCAGGTCCTGCCCTCGATCGCACTCTTCAGTTCGTTCATGACAAGAGCATGCGTTTTCCCGTTTGCGGGGGGCTTGGGGTTGACTTGGGGTTCGTGGACGTACGACTGTTCGGCCCTCTTGAGGTCTACGGCGCCGACGGCGGCAGGCTCGACCTCGGCACCCGCAAGCAGCGGGCCGTGCTCGCCATGCTGGCCCTGCGCCCCGGCCGCGCGGTCGCGCTCGACCGGCTCGTCGAGGAGCTGTGGGCGGGGGAGGCCCCGGCCAAGGCGACGGCGACGCTGCAGGCGTACGTCTCGCATCTGCGGCGGGTGCTGGAGCCGGACCGCAGGCCGCGCACGCCGCCCGCGCTGCTCCTCACCCGCGAGCCCGGCTACCTGCTCGACATCACGCCCGGCCAGACGGACGTGGGCCGGTTCGCCGCCTGGGCCGCCGATGGCCGCCGCCTGGCACGGTCGGGCCGGCCCGCCGAGGCCGCGGCGGTGCTCGACCGGGCGCTGGAGCTGTGGCGGGGCGATCCGCTGGCGGAGTTCCCCACCCTGGACTTCGCCCGCGCCGAGGCCGCCCGGCTGGCCGAGCTGCGCCTGGGCGCGCTGGAAGACCGGCTGGCGGCCCGGCTGGAGCTGGGGGAGGCCGGGGTGCCCGATCTGGAGGCGCTGGTCGAGGCCAACCCCTACCGGGAGCGGGCCTGGGGCATGCTGGTGCTCGGCCTGTACCGGGCCGGCAGGCAGGCCGAGGCGCTGGCCGCCCTGCGCCGCGTGCGCTCCCTCCTCGCGGACGAGCTCGGCATCGAGCCGGGCCCCGAGCTGAAGCGCCTGGAGCAGGCGGTCTTCGACCAGGCCCCCGACCTGGAGGCCCGCCCAGCCCCACCGGACACCGCCGCGGCCGTCGCGGCCGGCAGCGAGCGGCTGGTCGGGCGGGACGAGGAACTGCGGACCGTCGAGGCGCGGCTGGCCGAGGCGCGCGTGGGCCGGGGCGGGCTGATCGTGGTCACCGGCGAGGCCGGGATCGGGAAGACCAGCCTGGCCAGGGCCGCCGCCGAGCTGGCCGCCGCCCGCGGGTTCAGGGTGGCGTGGGGGCGTTGCCTGGACGGGGGCGCGGCGCCGGCGTTCTGGCCGTGGAGGCAGGCGGGCGTGATCTCCGCGCGGGCGCACGACGAGCTGTTCGACCTGTACGACGACGTGATCGCGCACCTGCGCGCCGGGCCGAACCTGCTGGTGCTGGAGGACCTGCACTGGGCCGACGCCTCCTCGCTGAAGCTGCTCGGCCACGTCGCCGGCGAGCTGGCCCGCACCTCGACGCTGGCCGTCGCCACCCTCAGGCCCGAGCCGGGCGAGCACCCTGACCAGCTCCGCGACACCCTCGGCGCGCTGGCCAGGGAGAGCCTGCGGATGCCGCTGGCGCCGTTCGACGCCGAGGACGTGCGGCACTACCTGCGCCTGCGCCAGGTGCGGGCCGACCCGGTGGCGCTGCTGGACCGCTCGGCGGGCAACCCGTTCTACCTCACCGAGCTGCTGCGCCTGCCGGAGGGCGAGCGCGATCTGGTCCCGCCGGGCGCCCGCGACGTCATCGACCGCCGTCTGGCCAGGCTCCCCGCCCCCACCCAGGACCTGCTGAGGGCCGCGGCCGTGGCGGGCCGCGAGGTGGACCTGGACCTGCTGTCCGCGCTCGCCGAGCGGCCGGTCGAGGACGTCATGTCCCTGCTGGAACCCGCCCTGGCCGCCGGGCTGATCACCGAGGCGGCCGGTTACCGCTTCTCCCACGACCTGGTACGCCAGGCGCTCGACACCGGGCTCAGCCGCCTGGCCCGCGCCCGGCTGCACCTGCGGGCGGGAGAGCACCTGGAGACGGTCCCCGGCGCCGACCCCGCCCTGCTCGCGGGCCACTTCGCCGCCGCCGCCCCGCTGGGCGGCCCGGCCAGAGCCGTCGAGCATGCGAGCGAGGCGGCCCGCCAGGCCGCCGCCAGGCACGGCTACCAGGAAGCCGCCGAGCTGTGGGAGCTGGCGCTCGCGCACCTGCCGCCCGGCGACTCGCCCGCCCGCTGCCGCACCCTGACCGAGCTCGGCCAGGCCCGCCGCGCCGTCGGAGACGCCGGTGGCGCGCTCCGCGACCTGAGCGAGGCCGTCGCCCAGGCCCACCGGCTCGGCGACCGGCGGGCGCTGGTGGCGGCCGTCTCGGCGTTCGGCGCCCAGTCGGTGTGGAACTGGCGGCCGTACGGGGTCGTGGACGAGGAGATGGTGGACGTCCTGGAAGAGCTGCTCTCCGGGCCGCTGCGCGACCACGACAGGGCCACGCTGCTCGGCACGCTGGGCGTCGAGCTCCACTACGGCCCGCGCCGAGCCGAGGGGGAGCGCCTGGCCACCGAGGCGGTGGAGCTCGCCCGCGCCCTGGACGATCCGGCCCTGCTCGCCAGGACGCTGAACAACTACCTGCTCGCCGCGTTCGTCCCGGGCCGCAACCCGCAGCGGCTGCGCGCGGCCGAGGAGATGCTGGACATCGCCTGCCTGCGCAGGGAGCCCCGCCTGATCGCCGGGATCTTCCGCATGTCCTGCCTCCTGCGCGCCGGAGAGGTGGCCGAGTGGGAGCGGGAGCTGGCCCGCTGCGAGGGGCTCCTGCGCGAGATGAGCCGCCCGGAGCTGGAGGCCATGGTCAGGGTGGCCGAGACCGCCGGGCACACCCTGCACGCGCGCTGGACGCAGGCCGAGTCGCTGCTCGACCGCTTCCCCAGCATCAGGTACGGCGCGAGCCTGTGGGGCCTGGACGCCCGCCGCCTGACGGCCCTCTACACCTGCAGGCGCGGGCAGGGCAGGGTGGCCGAGATCGTCGACGAGCTCGCCGAGGCGGCCGAGTACCCGACGCTGACTCCCGTTCGCCCCATCGCCGTCCTGGCCGCGCTGGAGGCCGGCCAGGACCGCCTGGCCCGCGACCTGCTCGCCAGATGGGGCGCCGACCTGCGCGAGGACTGGTCCGCGGACTTTCTGTGGCCCGTCTGGGGACTCGTCGCCGCCCGGCTCGGCGACCCCGACCCGGCGGACCTGTACGCCCGGCTGCTGCCGATCGCCGACCAGCTCATCGTCATGGGGTCGGGCAGCGTCGCCTGGGGCTCGGTCAGGGACGTGCTGGCACAGCTCGCCCTGCGGCTCGGCCTTACGGAGGAGGCCCAGGCGCACGCGCGGGCGGCGATCGACGCCCACCACCGCCTGGGCCTGCCGTACTGGGAGGCCCGCAGCCGCGACCAGTGGGAGTCGGCGAGCTCCCGGTCGTAGGCTGCCCGGCGCCGCAGGGGAATGTCGGGGCCGCCGCGTATCGTGACCTCATGCCTGACATCGAGGTCGCCGGGCGCGAAGTGCGCATCACCAGCCCCGACAAGGTGGTCTTCCCGTCCAGCGGTCACACCAAGCTCGACCTCATCCGCTACTACCAGGCGGTCGGCGAGGCCGCGCTGCGCGGCGTGCACGGCCGCCCGATGGTGCTCAAGCGGTTCGTGCACGGCATCGAGGAGGAGCCGTTCTTCCAGAAGCGGGCCCCGGCCAAGCGGCCCGACTGGATCGAGGTGGCCGAGCTGCGTTACCGCTCGGGGCTCGGCGCGCAGGAGGTCGTCTGCACCGATCTGGCGCAGCTCGTCTGGGTGGTCAACCTCGGCTGCGTCGACCTCAACCCGCATCCGGTGCGGGCCGACGACCTCGCCAAGCCCGACGAGCTGCGCATCGACCTCGACCCGGTGCCGGGCGTGGCGTGGGCTGACGTGCTGCGCACCGCGCAGGTCGCCCGGGAGGTGCTGGCCGACCACGGGCTGACCGCCTGGCCGAAGACGTCGGGTTCGCGGGGGTTCCACGTCTACGCCAGGATCGACAGGAGCTGGTCGTTCGCCCAGGTGCGCAAGGCCGCCGAGACGGTGGCGCGCGAGGTGGAGCGGCGCGCCCCCGACCTGGCCACCAGCCGGTGGTGGAAGGAGGAGCGCCACGGCGTCTTCGTCGACTTCAACCAGAACGCCTACGACCGCACCGTCGCCTCCGCCTACTCGGTGCGCGCCGTCCCCGACGCCCGCGTGTCCACGCCGCTCACCTGGGACGAGGTGCCGGGCTGCCGCCCGGAGACGTTCACCCTCGACACCGTGCCCCGGCGGCTGGCCGAGATCGGCGACCCGTGGGAGGACATGGACCTGCACCCCGGCTCCCTCGACGGCCTGCTGGAGCTGGCCGAGAAGCTCGGCCCGGCGCCCAAGCCGCCCAAGGGCAGCGGCCGCAGGCAGCAGACCAAGCCCGTCATCGAGATCGCCAAGGCTCAGCACAAGGACGAGGCGATGGCGGGCTTCGAGCGCTGGAAGGCCCGCCACCCGGACGTCGCCGCCAAGCTGGAGCCCGCCGATGTGCTGGTGGACGGCATGCGGGGGCGCAGCAGCGTGTGGTATCGGATCCGGGTCAACCTCCAGCACGTGCCCGAGGCGGAGCGCCCGCCCCAGGAGCCGTTGGAGGTCGACTACGACCCGTGGACCTAGAGGTCTGCGGGCACAGGAGCAGTTCCGCCGTCAGCGCGACCTGGTCGTCGCGCGTGTCCGGCCCGGCCCACGCCCACAGCGGCGGCCGGCCCGCGCAGTCGATGCCGCGCCGTGCCATCTCCGCCACCATCTCCTCGTAGGCGGGACGGTAGGAGGGGCTCATCACCCTGGCCCAGTCTCCGAGCACCTCGCCCGTGTCCTCCAGCGCCTGGAGAACCGCTCGATGCTGCACTGTCCACAACCGCATCGACGCATCATCTCAGCGCCGGGCGAACGGTTGTCAGTGGAAGGCGCCGACGCCGGTCAGGGCCCGGCCCACGACCAGCGTGTGGATCTCCGACGTGCCCTCGTAGGTGAGCACGGACTCCAGGTTGACCGCATGCCTGATCACCGGATACTCCAGGGTGATGCCGCTCGCGCCGAGCAGCGTGCGGCACTTCCTGGCGATGTCGAGGGCTTCGCGCACATTGTTCAGCTTGCCGGCGCTCACCTGCTCGGGGGTGAGCGTGCCCGCCTCCTTCAGCCGCCCGAGGTGGATCGCGAGCAGCATCCCCTTGCCCAGCTCCAGCGCCATGTCGGCGAGTTTCTCCTGGGTGAGCTGGTAGGAGGCGAGCGGCCTGGCGAAGATCTCCCGGTCGGCGGCGTAGGCGAGGGTCGTCTCCAGGCAGTCCAGCGCGGCGCCCATCGCCCCGAACACGATGCCGAACCTGGCCTCGTTCAGGCAGCCGAGCGGTCCGGACAGGCCGCGGGCGCCGGGAAGCAGCGCATCGGCCGGGAGCCGGACGTCGTCGCAGACCAGCTCGCTCGTCACGCTGGCGCGCAGCGAGACCTTCCGCTTGAGGTCGTGGGCGGAGAAGCCGGGCGTGCCCGCGGGCACCAGGAAGCCGCGGATGCCGTCCTCGGTGCGGGCCCAGAGGACCGCGACGTCCGCCACCGAGCCGTTGGTGATCCACATCTTGGTGCCGTTCAGCACCCAGTCGGAGCCGTCTCGCTTGGCCGTCGTGCGCATGCCCGCAGGGTCGGAGCCGAAGTCGGGCTCGGTCAGGCCGAAGCAGCCGATGCGCTCGCCCGCCGCCATCGGGGGCAGCCACTCCTGCTTCTGCTCCTCGCTGCCGTACTTCCAGATCGCGTACATGGCCAGCGAGCCCTGCACCGAGACCAGGCTGCGCAGCCCGGAGTCGGCCGCCTCCAGCTCCAGGCAGGCCAGGCCGTACGCGACCGCGCCCAGGCCGGCGCAGCCGTAGCCGTCCAGGTGCATGCCGAGCACGCCGACCGAGCCGAGCGCGCGCGCCAGATCGCGGGCGGGCAGCTCGCCGGATTCGAACCAGCCGGCCACATGCGGCCGGATCTCGCGGTCGCAGACCTGGCGGACGGCCTGGCGGATGGCGCGCTCCTCGTCGGTGAGCAGACCGTCCAGGGCGAACAGGGTCGAGGGGTGCACGAGACCTCCTGGTACTTTTGGATCCAATATTCAATGTTCAATATGACACAGTGAGGGATGAATTGACCAAGCAGATCTTGAACCTGGCGGACGGCCGCCGGACCGAGGGGTCCGGGGCGGCGGAGTACTTCGGCGCCCCGGCATGAGCGGCGCGCTGTCGGGGCTGCTGGTCGCCGACTTCAGCCGGGTGCTGGCCGGGCCCTACGCCACCATGCTGCTGGCCGACCTCGGCGCCGACGTCGTCAAGGTGGAGCGGCCGGGCACCGGCGACGACACCCGCTCCTGGGGGCCGCCGCACGCGGGCGGGCAGGCAACCTATTACCTGGCCGTCAACAGGAACAAGCGCTCGATCGCCCTCGACCTGCGCGAAGGCGCGGACCTTGAGGTCGCCAGGGCGCTGGCCGCCCGCGCCGACGTCCTGGTGGAGAACTTCAAGCCGGGCACGATGGACCGGCTCGGCCTCGGCTACGACGAGCTGAGCGCGCAGAACCCGGGACTGGTCTACTGCTCGGTGACCGGCTTCGGCACCGGCAAGGGCGCCGAGCTGCCCGGCTACGACCTGATCGCGCAGGCGGTGGGCGGGCTGATGAGCGTCACCGGCGAGCCGGGAGGGACGGGCACCAAGACGGGCGTGGCCCTCGTCGACGTGATCACCGGGCTGCACGCCGCACTCGGCGTGCTGGCCGCCCTCCGGCACCGCGACAGCACCGGGCGGGGCCAGCGGGTGTCGGTGTCGCTGCTGTCGTCGCTGCTCTCGGCGCTGACCAACCAGGCCTCCGGCTATGCCGCCGCCGGCGTGGTGCCAGGGGCCATGGGCAACCGGCATCCCAGCATCGTCCCCTACGAGGTGTTCCAGGCCGCCGACCGGCCGATCGTCATCGCGGCGGGCAACGACGGCCAGTTCGGCGCCCTGTGCGAGGCGCTGGGCCGCGCCGACCTGGCGCAGGACCCCAGGTTCGGCGCGAACGCGGGCCGGGTCGCCCACCGGGAGGAGCTCGTCGCCGAGCTGGACGGCACGCTCGCCACCCGCACCGCCGCCGAGTGGTTCGCCGCGCTCACCGCCGCCGGGGTGCCGTGCGGGCCGATCAACGATCTGGCCGCGGCCTTCGCCTTCGCCGAGGAACTGGGCCTGGAGCCGCTCGCCGGAGATCAGGTGGCCAACCCCATCACCCTGGGCGCGACACCGCCGGCGTACCGGCTCCCACCACCGGCGCTCGGGCAGGACGACCAGTGGGTCCGTGAGATATTGGGGCAATGACCTCGGTAGAGGGACACCGGAGGCCGCCGACGGCCCAGCAGTTCGTCCTGGCAGAGCTCAGGAGGGCCATCACCACCGGCCGCCTGCGGCCCGGCGAGCCGATCAGGCAGGAGGCCCTGGCCGAGGAGCTGGACGTCAGCAGGGTCCCGCTGCGCGAGGCGCTGAAGACCCTGGAGGGCGAGGGGCTGGTCGGCTACCGCCCGCACCGCGGCTACTCCGTCGTCCAGCTCTCACTGGACGATCTTCGCGAGGTCTACCTCATCAGACGGATCCTGGAAGCCGAGGCGGTCAGGCGCGCCGTCGCGCTCCTGACCCCCGAGGTCCTGGAGGCCGCGGAGAAGGCGCAGGCCGACGTCGAGCGGGCCGCCGAGGCGGGCGACGTGCCGGCGATGACCGAGGCCAACCGCCGGTTCCACATGACCGTCTTCGAATGCGCCGGCCTGCCGCGGCTGGTCAGGCTCATCAGGACACTGTGGGACTCCACCGACGCCTACCGTTCCATGTACTACGGCGACGACCCCAACAGGGAGCGGGTCATCGCCGAGCACCACGCCATGCTCGACCTGCTGCGCCGCCGGGACGCCGAAGCGGTGGTCCGGGTGCTGGACGAGCACCGGTCCGCGGCCGTCGGCGCCCTGGAGGCGCTGCTCACCCCCGGCGGCTGACGCCGCTCAGCGCCCGTTCAGCGTCTTGCAGCGTCTTTTCAGCGGCCGGAGATGAGGTCGGCGAGGCGGGCGTAGGGCGAGGTGGTGGTGCCGCGGTCGTTCTCCTGCCGGTCGGCGGCCCTGAAGAGGGCGTAGATGAGCTGCACCCCCGCCCACCGCAGCGGCTCCGGCTCCCACTGCCTGACCTGGCGCCCCACCCACGGCAGCGCCGTCAGCTCGGTGTCGCGGCGCAGCACCAGGTCGCGCAGGGTGCGCCCGGCCAGGTTGGTGGTGGTGACGCCGCTGCCCACGTAGCCGCCGGCCCAGCCGAGGCCGCTCGCGTGGTCGAGGTGCACGGTGGAGCACCAGTCGCGCGGCACGCCGAGCACCCCGCACCAGGAATGGTGGACACGCGCGTCCGCCGCCGCGGGGAACAACTTGACCAGCATCCGCCACAGCAGCGCCACCGTCTGCGGCTGGGTGGCGCCCCGGTCGTCGGTACGGGACCCGTACCGGTAGGGGACGCCGCGCCCGCCGATCGCGATGCGGTCGTCGGCGGTGCGCTGGGCGTAGATGTAGGCGTGCGCCTGGTCGCCGAGCAGTTCGTTGCCCGCCCAGCCGATGTGCTTCCACACCTCGCCCGGCAGCGGCTCGGTGACGATCATCGAGCTGTTCATCGGCAGCCACTGCCGGTGCTGGCCCGCGAGGCCGGCCGTGAACCCCTCGGTGGCGCGGATGACGTAGTCGGCCGAGACCGTGCCGCGGGCGGTGACGGCGGACGCCTTGCCGCCGTCACGGGGGCGGATCTCGGTGACCGCGGTGTCCTCGAAGATGTCCACGCCGAGCGCGGCGACGGTGCGGGCCAGGCCGACGGCCAGCTTGGCCGGCTGGATGCGAGCGCAGTGCGGCGAGTAGGCGGCCTCGATCGTGCCCGCGACGCTCAGCCGTTCGCGCTGCTCGTCGCGGTCCAGCAGCCGCATGTCGGCCTCGCCGTACCCCCAGGTGCGCAGGTCCGCGAGGTCCGCGCGCAGGCGGGCGCGCTGGGCGGGATTGGTGGCGACGTGGACGAGCCCGCCCTTGTGGATGTCGGCGTCGATGCCCTCCTCGCGGGCCACGCCGATCACCTCGTCGACGGAGCTGAACATCGCGTGCTGCAGGTCGATCATGGCCTGGCGGCCCCGCGCCTTGGCGTGCCGCTCGCGCGAGCCGGCGAACTCGGCCGACAGCCAGCCGCCGTTGCGCCCGGACGCGCCGAACCCGGCGAACTCCTTCTCCAGGATCGCCACGCGCAGGTCTGGCTGCTCCTTCTTCAGGTAGTAGGCGGTCCACAGGCCCGTGTAGCCGCCGCCGACGACGGCTACGTCGTACTCGCGGTCCCCGGGCAGCGCTGCGCGGCGCTCCGGCATGCCGATCTGCCGGTACCAGTAGGACACGCCGCCGTTGGCGAAGTCCTCGGTCAGCGGGATGCCTCTGGCCACTTTCTGTCTCCCTTTCAGCAGCCTGGTCATGCGGGGGTGGGCGGGCTGATCACCCAGAGGATCTCGGCGACCTCGTCACCCTCGTTGACCACGCGGTGCGGGACGGACGTGCGGTACTCGACACTGTCGCCGGGCTCCAGCACACGCGAGGGCGCCGTTTCCGCCGGCCCGAGCAGGACGGTCACCTGACCGCGGAGCACGAGAAGGATCTCCTGCGAGTCGCCGTGGGTGTACGGCTCGGCCCCGGTGGACGCTCCCGGGTCGAACTCGCCCGCGTACACCTCCAGGTTCTGGAGGGGACGCTGGGAGATGAGGTATTTACGGGTTCCGGGAGCCGGATGCAGCTCCGGCCGTTCCGCACGGCGCACGACCCGGTGCCCCGCCTCCTCCTCGTCGTTGAACAGGTCGGCGACGGTGAGCCCGAGCGCTCCGGCGATCCGCCGCAGCATCCCGATGCTCGCGCTGGTCCGGCCGCGCTCCAGCTGGCTGATGAAGCTCGGGCTGGCCTTCGCCTCGCCGGCCAGGCCGCGCACGGTCATCTGACGCAGGTTCCGGTACGCCTTGATGCGCGCACCCAGACGTGTGGTCTCCGACTCGGTCATCGAACCCCTTGATCGGCTGCACTGTACAGCTTGTTAAGTCGGACCGTACAGACGGACGAAGAAGACCGGCAAGCGGGCCTCGCGTAACGAATGCGCAAAGGGCCGGTCTCCGAGGTTCATGACGGCCCGGCTAGCGGCGGGTCTGCCGCTGGTAGCCCTCGTCGCCGCCGTAGACGTGCCGGTCGGGGTCGCCCTCCGGCTGGTTGGCCGGGCTGGTCGGCGATGCCGTGTGCTCGGAGGCGAAGTCGTCGGACGGCACGGGCGGCGGCGGGTAGAGGTAGTCGTGCCAGGAGATCCGGCCCCGGGGCGTGGCCTCGGTGATGAGCGCGCCCGCCCGCTGCGCGGCGAGCAGCCTGCCCGGGTAGCGCACGGACAGGCACAGCCGGCGCAGGTGGCGGCCCTCCAGCCAGACGTCGACCAGCTCGTCGGTGCGCAGCACCTGCGGCCCGCCGAACTCGACCGCCTGCTGCCGCGGGCCCCCGGCCAGCAGGCCGGTCAGGTGGGTGGCGACCTCGCCGGTGTGGACCGGCTGCCAGGGCACCGAGCGGTCCACCGGCAGCACGGGCGAGGCGGCGTATTCGCGCAGCAGCTTGTCCAGCCACTGGTGGAAGTGGGTGGCGCGGAGCACGGTGTAGCCGAGGCCGCTCTCCCTGACCACCCGCTCGGCCTCGAACTTGCACCGCAGCAGTCCGGAGGGCGCGCGGTCGGCGCCGACCACCGTCACGTACAGCAGGTGTGCCACGCCCGCCTCGCGAGCGGCGGAGACGAGGGTCCGGGCGCCGGCCACGTCGACGCGCTCCGCGCCCGGCCCCTTGCGGCCATGGGTGGCCAGGTGCACGAGCGCCTCGCAGCCGCGGACCGCCTGCTTGACGCCGTCGCCCGAGGCGAGGTCGCCCCGCACCCAGGTGGCGTCCTGCCCGTCGCGCTCGCGGCGGCTGAGCGCCCGGACCTGATGGCCCGCCCTGACCAGGGCGGGCACCGCCGCCCTGCCGAGTGTGCCGCTCGCTCCCGTCACCAGAATGCGCATGACCGATACCTACCCGCCATGTGCCGGAAATGTCCGGTGTCTGCCTCTGCGTCGTCAGGGTAGGTCGCCCCACATGGCGCGAATCGCAGCGGAATCACTGATAGAGCGGCTGGCCGCCTGGGACGTCGACACCGTCTTCGGCATGCCCGGTGACGGCATCAACGGCATCATGGAGGGCCTGCGCCGCCACCGCGACCGCGTGCGCTTCGTCCTCGTGCACCACGAGGAGGCCGCCGCCTTCATGGCCACCGGCTACGCCAAGGCCACCGGCAAGATCGGAGTCTGCCTCGCGACCTCGGGTCCCGGGGGCATCCATCTGCTCAACGGGCTCTACGACGCCAAGCTCGACCACGCGCCCGTGCTGGCCGTCACCGGCATGCAGGAGACGTCCGTGCTCGGCACCGCCTACCAGCAGGAGGTCCACCTCGACAGGTTGTTCGAGGACGTCGCCGAGTACAACATGATGATCACCAATCCGGCGCAGCTCCCGTCGCTGGTGGACGTGGCGATCAGGACCGCCTACGCCCGGCGCGGGGTCGCCCATCTCACGATCCCCAACGACGTGCAGGTCGCCGACGCCGACGCGGAGCCGTACAAGAGCGTCGGCCCCGTCCGGCCCCCGCAGACCGCGCCCGTCTACCTCAGCCCGTCCGGGCTGCCGCGCCAGGAGGACCTGGAGTGGGCCGCCGAGGTGCTCAACGCGGCCGAACGCCCCGCCATGCTCGTCGGCGCAGGAGCGCTGCACGCCAGGGACGAGGTGCTGGCCGTGGCCGAGGCGCTGGGCGCTCCCGTGGTCAAGACGCTGCCCGGAAAGGCGGTCATCCCGGACGACTCGCCCTACACGACGGGCGGCATCGGCCTGCTCGGCACCCGGCCCAGCGAGGAGCTGATGGACGAGGCCGACGTGCTCTTCATGGTCGGGACCAACTTCCCCTACACCAAGTTCCTGCCGGAGCCCGGCCGGGTGCGGGTGGTGCAGTTCGAGGCGGATCCGGCCAGGGCGGGCACCAGGATCGCGACGGACGTGCCGGTGGTGTGTGACGCCAAGGAGGGGCTGCGCGAGCTGCTGCCGCTGCTCTCCCGCCGGAACGGCAACTCCCATCTGGCGAAATATCAGAAGAAGATGGCGGAGTGGCGCGCCGACATGGACGCCCTGGAGAACGCCGACCGCGACCCCATCGCCCCGCAGTACGCCGTGTCGGTCCTCGACGAGCTGGCCGCCGACGACGCCATCCTGACCTGCGACAGCGGCACCATCGCCACCTGGGCGGCCCGGCACTGGACGATCCGGGACCGCCGCGAGTTCTACCTGTCCGGCACCCTGGCGACGATGGCGCCCGGTCTGCCGTACGCGATCGCCATGCAGCACGCCCGTCCCGGGCGGCAGGTCATCGCCTACGTGGGCGACGGCGGCTTCGCCATGCTCATGGCCGAGTTCCTCACCGCCGCCCAGCACCGCCTGCCGGTCAAGGTCGTCATCAACAACAACAACTCCCTCGGCCAGATCCTCTGGGAGCAGATGGTCCTCGGCTACCCCGAGCACGGCGTCCGCTTCCCCGAGCCGGAGGCCGACTTCTCCACCTGGGCCAGAGCGTGCGGCGGCTTCGGCGTCAAGGTCACCAAGGCGGGCGACCTCGTCGCCGCGGTGGCGCAGGCGCTCGCCCACGACGGCCCGGCCCTGGTCGACGTGGACGTCAACCCGAACGAGCCGCCCATGCCCGGCAAGGTCTCCTACGAGCAGGCCAAGAACTTCGCCCAGGCCTTCCTCAAGGGCCAGCCGCACAAGGCCGCCATCGCCACCACCCTGTGGAAGGACCGCATCCAGCGGCTGGGCGACTAGGGCCAGCCTGATGCTAGGCCGCCTGCGACCAGGCGCGGGCGATCCCGGCCGCAGCGCCGCGCAGCGGCTCCACCAGGCGGGGCAGCTCCCTGGACCGCCTGGACGACAGCACGATGCCCAGCGCCGCGATGGCCCGCCCCTCCACCAGCACGGGAGCCGCCGCCGAGCACGAGCCCAGCGTCATCTCCTCGAACGTCAGCGCGTAGCCCTGCGCCCGGACCGCGACCAGCTCGCGCGCCAGCCGGCCCGGCTCGGTGATCGTGTGCGCGGTCGGCCGCTCCAGCTTGCGCTCCAGATAGGCCTGCACGAACCAGTCCGGCTCGTACGCCAGCAGCGCCTTGCCCACCCCCGTCGGGTGCATGGGCAGCCGCATCCCGGTCCTGGACACGATCGGCACCGCCCGCCTGCCGTGCACCTTGTCCACGTACAGCACCTCCAGGCCGTCGCGGACGGCCAGGTGCACGTTCTCGCCGGTGCCGCCGAACAGCTCCTGCAGCCACGGATGCGCCACGTCGTACAGCCGCCCGGGCGCGAGCTGGCCGAGCTCCCACAGCCGCAGCCCGATCCGCAGCCGCCCGTCGGAGGTGCGGCTCAGCGCCTGCCACCGCACCAGCTCCCCGACCAGCCGGTGCGCCGTCGTGAGCGGCACCCCGCTGCGGGCGGCCAGCTCGGTCAGGGAGAGCTGCGGGTGCGCCGCGTCGAACGCGCCCAGAATGGCGAGCACCTTGGAGGTGACCGTACGACCCGGCTCCCGCGATCCGCCTGACATGAAGCCATCGTGCAACTTTCTTCCGCTCAGTGGAAGTGTCCTCTCGGCTTATCCACCGTCCAGGCACGATGCTTCCATCATGCGGACACAGGTAGGGATCATCGGGGCCGGCCCCGCGGGCCTGCTCCTCTCCCACCTGCTCCACCTGCGGGGCATCTCATCGGTGGTGCTGGAGAAACGCAGCCGCGACTACGTCGAGCGGCGGGTGCGAGCCGGGGTGCTGGAGCAGGGAACGGTCGACACACTGATCGAGGCGGGCGTCGGCGACCGCCTGCTGAGGGAGGGGCTGCCCCACCACGGCATCGAGCTCAGATACGGCGGCGAGGGCCACCGCATCGCGTTCGAAAAGCTCGTGCCCGGCCGGGCCATCACCGTGTACGGCCAGCAGGAGGTGGTCAAGGACCTCATCGCCGCCAGGCTGGAGGCGGGCGGCGACGTCCGCTTCGAGGTCGAGGACGTGGCGGTGCACTCGCTGGAGGACAGGCCGTATCTCACCTTCGGCGGCGAGCGGCTCGACTGCGACGTGATCGCCGGCTGCGACGGCTTCCACGGCGTGTCGAGGCCGTCCATCCCGCCGGGCGTGCTGAAGACCTTCGAGCGCGACTACCCGTTCGCCTGGCTCGGCATCCTGGCCGAGGTGGCGCCGTCGTCGGAGGAGCTGATCTACACCAGGACCGAGCGCGGCTTCGCCCTGCACAGCATGCGCTCGCCCACGATCAGCCGCTTCTACCTGCAGGTTCCGCCCGACGCCACGGTGGAGGAGTGGCCGGACGAGCGCATCTGGACCGAGCTGAAGGCCCGGCTGGAGAGCGTGCCCGGATTCACCCTGACCACCGGCGAGATCATCGAGAAGGGCGTCACGCCGATGCGCGGCTTCGTCGCCGAGCCGATGCAGTACGGCAGGCTCTACCTGGCGGGCGACGCCGCGCACATCGTGCCGCCCACCGGCGCCAAGGGCCTGAATCTGGCCGTGGCCGACGTCCGGGTGCTGACCGAGGCGCTGGCCACGTTCTTCCGCGACGGCTCGACCGGGCCGCTCGACGGCTACTCGGCGGCGTGCCTGAAACGGGTGTGGCGGGCGCAGCACTTCTCCTGGTGGATGACCACGCTGCTGCACACCTTCGACTCCGACGACGACTACGGGCGGCGGCTGCAGCTGTCCTACCTGGACTACGTCACCTCCTCCGAGGCGGCCGCGACCACCCTGGCGGAGAACTACGTGGGGCTTCCCTGGTGAGGTCCGCTGTGAATGCACGTCGTGAAATCACCCGCGAAGGAGCGCCATGACCCATCCGCCTTATCTGAGCCCCGGCTACGGCAGCACCATCCTGCGAGCCCCCTCCCAGCCGCCGGTCGCGTTCAAGGCCGACCCGGACGCGATCGAGCTGACCAGCCCCGTCTTCGGTCACCAGGAGGTCGGCTCGCTCGACGCCGACCTGACCAGGCAGCATCCTGGCGAGCCGATCGGCGAGCGCATCATCGTGACCGGGCGCGTGCTCGACTCCGACGGCCGGCCGGTGCGGGACACGCTGGTCGAGCTGTGGCAGGCCAACGCCGCCGGTCGTTACGCCCACGCCGGCGACCAGCACCCCGCCCCGCTCGACCCCAACTTCACCGGCGGTGGCCGCTGCCTCACCGACCAGGACGGCCGCTACCGCTTCGTCACCATCAAGCCGGGCGCCTACCCGTGGCGCAACCACGCCAACGCCTGGCGCCCCGCCCACCTGCACTTCTCGGTCTTCGGCCGGGCGTTCGCGCAGCGGCTCATCACTCAGATGTACTTCCCCGGCGACCCGCTGATGGCCCTGGACCCGATCTACCAGTCGATCCCCGACGACCCGTCCAGGCGCCGCCTGATCTCCTCCTACGACCACGACGTCACCGAGCCCGAGTGGGCGCTCGGCTACACCTTCGACATCGTGCTCGGCCGGACCCCCGTGGAGCCCTCATGACGACGCACGCCGCCACCCCCTCGCAGACGGTCGGCCCCTTCTACTCCCACGCCCTGCCGTACCCGAAGGACTGGGAGCTGGTCGACGACACCCACCCCGACGCGATCACGCTGTCGGGCCTCGTGCGGGACGGCGCGGGCGACCCGGTCCCGGACGCGCTCCTGGAGATCTGGCTCGGCCGGACCGGCGACCGGGGCGCCCTGCGCCGCGGCGAGGGCGGCCTGTCCGGTTTCGGGCGCTGCGCCACCGCCCCTGACGGCTCCTACCGCTTCCGTACGACCCGGCCGGAGGGACCGTACGTGTCGATGCAGATCTTCGCCCGCGGCCTGCTCCGCTCCGTGCTCACCCGCGTCTACCTGGCGGATCGCCCCGACCCGTTCCTGGACAGCCTCGACCCCGCCCGCCGCGCCACCCTGATCGCCACCGGCGAGGGCAGCGCCTACCGGTTCGACGTGCGGCTCCAAGGCGAGGGGGAGACGGTGTTCCTTGACTTCTGACCCACCACCGCCGACCGGCTCGGACGGCGGGCTGCTGGCCCCCGTTCGGGCGGGCACCCGGGTGGAGGCGCTCACCTCGGACAGGGCCTGGGTACGGGCCATGCTGGACGCGGAGGCCGCCCTCGCCCGCGCCCAGGCGCGCGCCGGCCTGATCCCCGGCGAGGCGGCGGCCCTGATCGACGGCACGGCGGCGGCGCTCACGGTGGACGCCGCCGACCTCGCCCGGCGCGCCCGCCAGTCGGCGGGCCCCGTCGCGCCCCTGGTCTCCGACCTCCGCGAGGCCGTGACCGGGGCCGGCGGCAAGAACGCGGCCCGCCTGGTCCACCGGGGAGCCACCAGCCAGGACATCCTGGACACCGCCGCCATGCTGGTCGCCACCCGGGCGATCGCCGCGATCACGGCGGATCTGGAATCCGTCATGCGGCTCCTGGCCGACCTCGCCCAGCGGCACCGCGCCACCGTGATGGCCGCCCGCACCCTCGGCCAGCACGCGGTGCCGACGACCTTCGGGCTCAAGGCCGCGGGCTGGCTGGCCGGGCTGCTGCACGCCCGGGACCGGCTGCGCGTCCTACGCCTGCCCGCCCAGCTCGGCGGCGCGGCCGGCACCCTCGCCGCCCTGGTCGAAGCCGCCCGCCAAGAGGCCGCGCACGATCCGCAGGCGCGGGCGCTCTCGCTCGTGGAGACGTATGCCGAGGAGCTCGGCCTGAGAACGCCGCTGGTGCCGTGGCACGCGGAGCGGTCGGTGGTCGGCGAGCTCGGGGCCGCGCTGTCGGGGACGGCGAGCGCGCTCGGCAAAGCGGCGACCGACGTGATCCTCATGGCCCAGACCGAGGTCGGCGAGGTCGCCGAGTCCTCGCAGGGCGGCTCCTCGACCATGCCGCACAAGCGCAACCCCGCCCTGTCCGTGCTGATCCGCTCGGCGTCCCTCCAGGTGCCCACGTACGCCCAGGTGCTCGGGCGCGAAGGCGGGCACGAACGGGCGGCGGGCGCCTGGCAGGCGGAGTGGTCGCCGTTGCGCGAGTGCCTCAGGCTGACCGGAGGCGCGGCGGAGACGGCCGTGGAGCTGGTCGCCGGCTTGCGGGTCTTCCCCGACAGGATGCGCGCCAACGCCGAGCTCAGCGGCGGCCGCATCGTCTCCGAACGGCTCGCCGCCCACCTCGACCGCGACGAGCTGCGCGCCGCGCTGGACCAGGAAGGCCCGCTCGGCGGCCCGCCGGAGCTGCTGGATCCGGCCGGTTATCTGGGCGCCGCCCCGGAGCTGGTCGACCGCGTCCTCGCCGCATATCGGGAGCGATCGTGACCCCTCGGAGTACGCACGTGAAGCTGCATCACCGCCTCGACGGCCCCTCGGACGGGCCGCTGCTCGTGCTCGGCCCGTCGCTGGGCACCACCCTGGACGTCTGGCGCCCCCAGTTGCCGGCGCTGACCGGCTCGTGGCGGGTGCTCAGGTACGACCTTCCCGGCCACGGTGATTCGCCGCCGGGCGAGGAGTTCACGATCGACGACCTCGCGCAGGCCGTGCTGGACCTCGTGGACGAGCCGTCCTTCGCGATCGGCGGGATCTCGGTCGGCGGCGCGATCGCCGCCACGGCGGCGATCAAGGCACCGGAGCGGGTACGCAGCCTCGTCCTGTGCTGTACGTCGGCCCGCTTCGGCGAGCCGGGACCGTGGCTGGGACGGGCGGCGCTGGTGCGGGGCAAGGGGGTGTCAGCGCTCGCCCCGACGCTCGCGGCCCGCTGGTTCACCGAGGGCTACGACGGTCGCTGGGTCCTCGACATGCTGGGACAGGTGGACGCCAGGTCGTACGCGGCCTGCTGCGAGGCACTGGCCGCCTTCGACCTGCGGCCGCGCCTGCCCGAGATCACCGCTCCCACCCTGGTCGTGGCCGGAGCCGACGACCCCGCCACCCCCGTCGAGCACGCGATCACCCTGGCCACCGGCATCCCGGGCGCGCTGCTCGCCTCGGTCCCGGGCGGCTCCCACCTGGCGAGCGTGGAGCGCGCCGACGTGGTGACGCCCGCGATCCTGCGCCACCTCGCTGGCGGCCCGGCCGCCGTACCGCGGGCCGGGGCGGAGGAGCCGGCGGGCGCCGGCCGGGAGGCCGGGATGCGGACCAGGCGGGAGGTCCTCGGTGACGCCCACGTCGATCGCGCCAACGCCGCCACGTCCGACTTCACCCGGGACTTCCAGGACTTCATCACCCGCTACGCCTGGGACGGGATCTGGAACCGCCCCGGCCTGGACCGGCGTACCCGCAGCTGCGTCACCCTCACCGCGCTGGTCGCGGGGGGACACCTCGACGAGCTCGCCATGCACGTGCGAGCGGCTTTACGCAACGGCCTCACCCAGGAGGAGATCAAGGAGGTGCTGCTGCAGAGCGCCGTCTACTGCGGGGTTCCGGCGGCCAATGCCGCCTTCGCCGTGGCCCAGCGCACGCTCGCGGACATCGACCGGGAGGAGTAAAGGGGTTTTTTCATGTTTTAGGGTTTAAAGGTGCGCTTTCAGGATGGATGGGCGAATTCGCCGCTGAGCTGGGTGATGGACACGCTCGGCCACGTTCAGCTCGCCAGGATGACCACCGACCCTGGCCTCGTCGCCGCGGTGGACCAGCATGCAGCGGTGCTGAGGGACACCATCCCGCTCGACTCCGAGACCCTGGGCGACTACGTGCTCGGATTCCTCGACGAGCTGCGCGAGCGGGACTGGGTGTTCGTCGGCGAACTCGACACCGCCGCCCTGCGCCTGACGGCGGCCTGCTGGCTCGCCCGCGAGCTGGGCTTCCTGGGCGGGGAACTCCCCGCCTGACCGCCCGCGGCTCCGTGCGGCCGCGGGCGCGGCCACACGGAGCCCGTGGCTCCCTCGGGATCCCGCCGTTCCGGCCGGTCCGTTCCGGCCGGTCCGTTCCGGCCGGCCCGATCCGGTCAGGCCGGTCCGGCCGGCCGGGCGGGGCCCTCCGGCATGTCCGAACGGGTCGCACCACCCGTGTGGACGGACGACGGCTGCGCCATCTGCTGGGCGTCGCTGCGTCCCCGCTGGTAGGCCTCGGCATGTGCTCTGGCCTGCGGCGCCTCCTGCTCGATCCGGCCCAGCCACCGATCCCAGCGCTGCTGCATCGGCCGTACCAGACCGCCTCCGACGCCGATCGCGACGATGGCGCCCAGCGTGGCGAGCACCGTGATCAGCACCGGGGTCGTGACCGTGGTGGCCACGCCGATCTGGTTGAGCGCCGCGATGATGCCGAGTGCCCAGATGAACACCGCGGCGGCGGTTGCCAGCATGCGGCCGTAGGACAGCCCGCCCAGCGCGCCGGCGAGGATGTCCCTGACGGCCCTGGCCACGAGCCCGGTCACCACGATGATGACGATGGCGACCACGGCCTTCGGCAGCCATGCCACCACGCTGGTCAGCAGCGCCGAGATCGGGTTCGGCCCGAACACGCTGAAGGCGATCTGCAGGGTGATCAGCAGGATCGCATAGTAGACGATCTTGCCGATCAGGCTGCTGGCGTCGTACTGGCTGCGCTGCAGCCACCGCTGCACGCCGCTGCGCTCCACCGCCCGGTCGAAGCCGACCCGTTCGAGAATCTTGTCGACGATCTTCGCCAGCACCTTGGCCACGATCCAGCCGATGATGAGCACGACCAGGAACGCGATCAGTTTCGGGACGAATGTCGCGATCTGTCGCCAGGCATCTGTAATGCCTTGGCCTATGTTGATGTCCACAGTTTCCTCCTCCGAGGAGCCAATGCCAACGCGCTACCCGCTCAGAAGCCCTCTCATGCACAGAGCGTAATCAATGGGGCACATTTTGCATTTTCTGGACGATCGACGTAAAGGCCAGATCTCGGACACTCGCGGTCCCTCGGCTTGGAGGCCGAACGGCGCCCGAGGGGGAGCGGTCGCACCCGGCGCCGGACACCAGAAAAGCCCCAGACTTCCGGCGTCTGCCATAAGTCTGGGGCTCTGTGTGGTGGACGATACTGGGATTGAACCAGTGACCTCTTCCGTGTCAGGGAAGCGCTCTCCCGCTGAGCTAATCGTCCGTATTGAGTTGTGAACTCAGAGCGGAAGACGGGATTCGAACCCGCGACCCTCACCTTGGCAAGGTGATGCTCTACCACTGAGCCACTTCCGCATGGCGCTGTTCTTTACTTTAGCGGATCCCGAAGGGTCCGCGGACCTGCGTCGAGGTGGAGACGGGATTTGAACCCGTGTAGACGGCTTTGCAGGCCGCTGCCTCGCCTCTCGGCCACTCCACCAGGAGTGTGTACTCCGAGCGGAAGACGGGATTCGAACCCGCGACCCTCACCTTGGCAAGGTGATGCTCTACCACTGAGCCACTTCCGCGTGCGGTCCGGCACCGAGCCGGCCACGGGAAAACCATATCGTCTCCACGGAGTGCACGTGTGCACTGATGGCCGGTGAGGCCGAAATCAGTTGATCACGCGTACGTCTTTGGCCCTGACGAACATGACACGGTGGCCGAGTTGGATCTGGTGATAGCGCAGGCTGCCCTTGACCGTGACGTGCTTGGCCGGCTTGAAGGACTTGGCGGAGTGGTAGGTGCCGGTCAGCGTGAGGCCGACAGTGTAGGACTGGCCCGAGCGGATGGTGTAGGGGAGCGGGGTGTGGGGCTGGTAGGCGGCCCCCGTGCCGCGATAGGCGGATTTCTCGGGATAGGCCCGGCCGTACACCTTGACCACCGGCTTGGTCGGAGTGACGAGCGGACCTCGGGCCGGGATGGCGGTGGGTCGTGCGGGCGGGTTGCGGAACCAGGCCTTCTGGCCGAGATACCAGATGGCCGTCCAGTCGCCGCGCCGCTCGGCGACCGCGAACCGCTGGCCGGTCGAGGCGCGGGCGCTGTGGTCGTAGACGCTGTAGGTGCTCGGCTGGCCGACGCGCTTGCCGATGTCGTCGATCAGCGTGGCGCCCTGCCGCGGCTCGGTGCGCAGCCACACCGCCGCGGCGCCGTGCGAGGGGCAGGCCTGGTCGGGTTTGGCGGTCGTGCAGCCGGTGAAGCGCGGCCGGTGCTCGTCGTAGGACGGCCGGATCAGGACCGACGCGCTCTGGCCCGCCTCCGCTGCGGACGCGTCCCACTCGGCGTCCGCCGACGCGTTCTGGAAGATGTGCTCGAACGGCTCCCTCTGCCAGGCGTGCTCGAACGACAGGTCGTCCTCGAAGGTGTCCTGCCAGGCCTTCTTGTGCGCGG
Source organism: Nonomuraea sp. LPB2021202275-12-8 (assembly GCF_037044575.1). NCBI lineage: Bacteria > Bacillati > Actinomycetota > Actinomycetes > Streptosporangiales > Streptosporangiaceae > Nonomuraea > Nonomuraea sp. LPB2021202275-12-8. Next base: position 41,717 of record NZ_JBAHWD010000037.1, read on the forward strand.
CGTGCTGGTCGGCCTTCCCGAACGGCTTGCCCAGCAGGTCGAAGTAGTGGGCCCAGTCCCAGTAGGGGCCGGGGTCCTCGTGCATCCCCGGCACGGTCTCGGGGCTCGTGCCGGGCACGTTGTCGTGGCCGAGGATGTGCGCGCGGTCGAGGGGGATGCTGTGCTTGTTCGCCAGATAGCGGACGAGCTTGGCCGAGGCCCGGTACATCGCCTCGGTGTACCAGGTGCCGCCCTTGGCGAGGTAGCCCTCGTGCTCGATGCCGATCGAGCGGCTGTTGACATCCCAGTTGCCCGCATGCCAGGCGATGTCCTTGCTCTGCACGTGCTGGGCGACATGTCCGTCGCTGGAGCGGATGGTGTAGTGCCAGCTCACATACTTCGGGTTCTTCACCAGCGACGGGATGCCCTGATAGGACCCCTCGACGTCGTGGATGACGATGTAGTCGATCCGCCGGGCGCGGTCCAGGCGGTCGTGGTTGCCGTAGTCCTTCTTGCCGGTCCGCTTGTACGCCGCGGGCATCCACTCGCAGGCCAGCGAGTCCGGGCACTCGGCGGAGCCCGCCGCCATCCGCAGCGGGGCGGGTGAGCGCAGGCTGGGATCGGCCGGCAGCCGCACCACGGAGCCGTCGTCCGTGCGGCGCGTGACTCCGGCCCGCATCACCGACAGCACCTCGTCGGCGAAGTCCCGCGAGCCCGCGTAGCGGACGATCGCGCCGTACCACTGGGCCGGGTCGGCGCTGGGCCGCTCCTGGTAGGAGGCGAGCAACGCGGCGCCGCCTCTGATGTTCGCGGCCGGATCGGTGCGCAACCGCGCGGCACCGAGTCCCGTCAGCCGCCCGGCCTCGCGCACCGTCGCGTCCCCGGGAGCATCGCCGGCGACGGGCGCCGCCTCGCCGGCGGTGTGAGCGTCCGAGCCTCGCGGGATCGGCCGTGCGCTGTCGCCGCGGCCGTCACCGTGCGCGTGGCCGCTCTCCGCCTCCGCGGCCCGGTCCGCGAGATCCACGAGGTGCATCGGCCCGTAGCCGCCCGCCGTGCTCGGCTCCCCGGCGTGCGCGTCCCACCGCGACTGCAGGTAGGAGACGCCGAGCAGCACGCTCTCCGGCACCCCGTACTCACCGGCCGCCTCGGCGAAGTCGCCCTGGCGCTCCGCCTGCTGTCCAGGTACGGCCAGGACGCCGGCGGTGGCGGCGAGCGCGACCCACAGCAGCATGACAACCCCCACGTAAATGGCATCAGATGAACACTCACCGTAACCATTCCCAGAAAGGGGCGTGTCAGACGGGACGGGTGTTACACATGAGACCAGCCGAGTCCACGCCAAACTTCACACCTTCTCGTGGTGCTTCACCCAGTTTGGCGGGGGTATGCCGCTGTGGCTCATGGGATGACGATGGCGGCCCGGGGAAGTGCTTTAGGGCTATTCCTTGCCCGATATCGGGCAGAAACTTGGCGTGACTCGTTCGATCTGCGTAATGTCCTCGTCTGTGTCCACGGCACGGCATCCCTACGAGGACCTCATCGCCCACCTGACCAGAACCAGCCCCCTGGGGCCAGGCGAGGCGGCGCGCGTGGTGGCCGACGTGCTGTCGTACTTCTCCGAGTCGACCGAGGAGTTCGTACGGCGGCGCCACGGCGAGCTGCAGGCTCGCGGCCTCACCAACGACGAGATCTTCCCCAGGGTCGCTGCGGAGCTGCGGGGCCGCCGGGTCGCGGCGCCGGAGCTGTCACTGCGGCAGCTGCGCCGGATCGTCTACGGATAGGAGAGCTCGGATGTGCGGAATCGTGGCGTATGTGGGGCCCAAGGACGCGGCTCCCATCCTGCTCGAAGGGCTGCAGCGGCTTGAGTACCGCGGTTACGACTCCGCCGGGGTCGTCGTCTCCAACAAGGGCCTCAAGGTGCGCAAGGTCAAGGGCAGGGTGGCCGACCTGGCCAAGGTGGTGCCGGCCCGGTTCAAGGGGGCCCTCGGCATCGGCCACACCCGGTGGGCCACGCACGGTGTGCCCAGCGACGTGAACGCGCATCCGCACCTGTCCGCCGACGAGCGCGTCGCGGTCGTGCACAACGGCATCATCGAGAACGCCGACGAGCTGCGCGCCAAGCTGATCGCCGACGGCGTGACGTTCCTGTCGGAGACCGACACCGAGGTCCTCGCCCACCTGATCGCCCGTGCCGTCGACGAGAACGACTCGCTGGAGGAGGCCGTCAGAAAGTCGCTCAAGAGCGTCGTCGGCACGTACGGCATCGCGGTGATCGACGCGGAGCGGCCGGGTGAGGTGGTCGTGGCCCGCAACGGCAGCCCGATCGTGCTCGGCATCGGCGAGAAGGAGATGTTCGCGGCCTCGGACGTGGCCGCTCTCGTCCGCTACACCCGCCAGGTGGTCCACCTGGAGGACGGCGAGCTGGCCGTGCTGCGCGCCGACGGCTTCCACACGTTCTCCAGCGACGCCCGCGAGACGGCCAAGGAGCCGCTCACCGTCGACTGGGACGCCGGCCACTACGACACCGGCGGCTACGAGCACTATCTGCTCAAGGAGATCTCCGAGCAGCCGGACACCGTCGCCCGCACCATGAGCGGCCGCCTGGACGAGCGCTTCAACGTCGCCCACCTGGGCGGGCTGAACATGGACGCCCGCGAGACCCGCTCCTTCCGCCGGGTGAAGATCATCGGCTGTGGTTCGGCCTACTACGCCGGCCAGATCGGCGCGCAGCTCATCGAGGAGCTGGCCCGCATCCCGGCCGACGCCGAGCCCGCCAGCGAGTTCCGCTACCGCAACCCGGTCGTCGACCAGAACACCCTCTACGTCGCCATCAGCCAGTCCGGCGAGACCTACGACACCCTGGCCGCCGTACAGGAGCTCAAGCGCAAGGGCGGCCGGGTCATCGGCATCGTCAACGCGGTCGGCAGCGCCATCGCCCGCGAGGTCGACGGCGGCGTCTACCTGCACGCGGGGCCGGAGGTGTCGGTGGCGTCCACCAAGGCGTTCACCTCGACCGCGGTGGCGTTCGCGCTGCTCGCGCTGCACCTGGGCCGGGTGCGCGACCTGTCGCCCGCCGACGGCCGGCGCATCTGCGAGGGGCTGCGCAGGCTGCCCGACCAGATCGGCGAGATCCTCATGCAGGGCGACAAGATCGCCGAGCTGGCGCGGAAGTACGCCGGGCACGCCAGCATGATGTTCGTGGGCCGGGTGCGCGGCTATCCGGTGGCCCGTGAGGGCGCGCAGAAGCTCAAGGAGATCTCCTACGTACACGCCGAGGCCTACCCGGCCAGCGAGCTCAAGCACGGCCCGCTCGCGCTGATCGGCCCGGAGATCCCGACGGTGGCGATCGTCCCGGACGACGAGCTGCTCGACAAGAACCTCACCACGCTCGGCGAGATCCGCGCCCGGGGCGGCAACGTCCTGATGGTCGGGCACCGCGAGCCGGACGCCAAGCTGGCCGACGACGCCATCGTGGTGCCGAAGAACGAGATCGAGCTGGACCCGATCCTGCTGACGATCCCGCTGCAGCTCCTGGCCTACCACGCGGCGGTCGCGCTCGGCCGCGACGTGGACAAGCCGCGCAACCTGGCCAAGAGCGTCACGGTCGAATAGGCGCCGAACGCCGGTAAGACAATGCTTACCGTTCGGATGGGTCATAGTCGGAATCGGCCCCGTGACCCTCTTGACAGCGAGCCCATAGTGTCGGGAGTGTGCCCCAGTTCGACCCACACACTCCCAATCTCGCCCGTATGTACGACTACCTCCTCGGCGGCAAGGACAACTTCGCGGTCGATCGCGAGGCCATCGACAGGCTGACGGATCTGATCCCGGAGGCCCTGCCGCTGGCCCGCGCCAACCGCGGCTTCCTCCAGCGCGCGGTCCGCTACGTCGCCGAGGCCGGGGTCGACCAGTTCCTTCACCTGGGCAGCGGCCTGCCGACCCAGGGCAACGTGCACGAGGTGGTGCCGGACGCCCTGGTCGTCTACGTCGACCAGGATCCGATCGTGGCCGCGCACGCTCGTGCGCTGCTGGAGGGGGAGGACAGAGCGGTCTTCGTGGAGGCCGACCTGCTCGACCCCGACGAGGTGCTGGCCACGGCCTCCGGATTCCTCGACCTGGACGAGCCGGTCGCCGTGCTGATGGTGTCGATGCTCCACTTCGTCCCGGACGGCCGCGATCCGCATGGCATGGTCGCCGGACTGCGCGAGGCGGTGGCGCCCGGCAGCTACCTTGCGCTCACCCACGCCACCTCGACCAGCAGGCAGGAGAACGAGGAGGGCTCGTCCACCGGCGCCGACCGCAGCCCGGAGGAGATCCGCGCCTTCTTCGGCGACTTCGAGCTGGTGCCGCCGGGCCTGGTGCAGGCGGCCGAGTGGCGCCCGGACCGGCCCCGGCTGGTGGGCGGCGCGCCGCTGCCCTCGTACGTGCTGGCGGGGCTGGCGAGGAAGCCGTAGCCCCATGTCGGGACTTTTCGCGATCACAAGGGACCGCGACCCGGATGTGTAACTCTGCGTAATGTGTCAATAACCTGAGGTAGAGCTCGGGGGAGGCACGTCATGCGGCGAAGGCGGTTTCTCGCGGTGGGACTGGGGGTGGCCGGCTGCCTGGCCGGTTGCGGCACCGAGCAGCACCCGCCCGGCCGGGCGGGCATGCGGGGACCGTACTCGATCCTGCCGGGAGGAGAGCGGTGGCGGCAGGTCACCCGGGCGTTCAGCAAGGCGATGCACAAGGTCGGCGTCCCGGTTGCCACGCGTGGGCCGGCCGTCCGGATCACCGTCACCGGGCTGCCCGCGCTCGCCGCGGCCGAGCTCAACAACGGGCACCCGCTGGCCGAGACCGCGACGCCGCTGGCCAGGCTGGCGGGCGAGGTGGAGGTCGTGCTCGTGCCCGGCGACTCCCGTTTCAAGACCTTCGAGGACTTCGGCGCCCACCTGCGTGCCAAGCCGGGTGAGACGCCGCTGGCCGGAGGGCCGCAGGGGGAACCCGACCACCTGTTGTTCGGGCTGATCGCCAAAGGGGTCGGCGCCGACACCCGGCAGGTCGACTACACCGGCTACCCGAGCAGCGTCGAGGCCGGAACCGCGCTGTTCGGCGGCCGGGCCGCGGCCGCCGCCGGCACGCTCGCCGACTGGCGCGCGCACATCGAACGGGGGCGCGTCAGGGTGCTCGCCGTCTCCTGCGCCAAGCGCTTCCCCGGGGTCGACGCGCCGAGCCTGCTGGAGAGCGGGGTCCGGGTCGACTTCGCCAACTGGTGCGCCGCGGTCGGGCCGGCAGGCATGGCGGATGACGTCCGCGCCTCGGCCGTCCGCATGTGCGAGGAGGTGACGGGGTCGACGGCCTGGCAGCAGGCGTGCCGTGCCGGAGGGTGGGCGCCGATCCCGCTGGCGGGCGAGCAGTTCGAGCAGTGGCTGGCCTCCGAGGTGCGGCGGACCCAGGCCGTGATGCGCGACCTCGGACTGCGAGAAGCGGCCGGAGGCACAACATGCTGGGGTAGTTGCGGACACGGCCACTAGATGTAGGATCCTGCTCGTCGCTGGTTCGCCTCCTTGAGGCGGAGCAAAAGGGAACCCGGTGCGATTCCGGGGCTGCCCCGCAGCGGTGAGCGGGAACGACCGCCGTCACACGCACTGGAGAGATCTGGGAAGCGACGGCCACTAGGACCGCGCCGGATCTCCGGCCGGGCGCCCGCAAGCCCGAAGACCTGCCGGCGATGGGATTGTCCAGGGCCTCGAGGGAGGGCCCGGGGGCGTCGCGGCCGGGGATCTGAGACGAGCCGCCGTGCTCTCGCGTGCCCTCACGGGGATGAGCTCGCGAGGAGAGAGCACATGACGCAGATCGTTGAGGGTGACCGGCGGCTGGCCATCGAGGAGGCAGCCGCGCGGGTTATCGCCGACCCGGCCAACTCGCGGGTGGCCGCCAGGCTGCTGGCTGAGGAGATCGCCGACGAGGCCGCCGGGCACGGGGTGCGCTCGTTCTCCGAGTCGGTGGCCGCCACCCACGCGGCCGAGCTGGTCCAGGACTCGCTGGCGGCGTTCGTCGCGGCCAACGCCGCCGAGCTGGACGCGCTGATCTCGGACGAGGCCGACGATCGCTTCGAGTATTTCGGGCTGCGCACGGTCTACGACCGCTACCTGCTGCGCCACCCGGTCACCCGGGCGGTGCTGGAGCGGCCACAGCACTTCTTCCTGCGGGTGGCGTGCGGGCTGTCGGCGACGGTCGCCGAGGCCGCCGAGCTCTACAGCCTGATGTCCACCCTTTCCTACCTGCCGAGCTCGCCGACGTTGTTCAACTCGGGCTCGCGCCGGCCCCAGCTCTCCTCCTGCTTCCTCCTTGACTCGCCCCGCGACGACCTGGAGGGGATCTACGACAGGTACGGCCAGGTCGCCCGGCTCTCCAAGTACGCCGGGGGCATCGGCATCTCCTGGACCCGGGTGCGCTCGCGCGGCTCGCTGATCAGGGGTACCAACGGGCACTCCAACGGCATCGTGCCGTGGCTGCGCACCCTGGACTCCTCGGTGGCGGCGGTCAACCAGGGCGGCCGCCGCAAGGGCGCGGCCTGCGTCTACCTGGAGACCTGGCACGCCGACATCGAGGAGTTCCTGGAACTGCGGGACAACACCGGCGAGGACGCCCGCCGCACCCACAACCTCAACCTGGCGAACTGGGTGCCGGACGAGTTCATGCGCCGGGTGGAGGCGGACGAGGTCTGGTCGCTGTTCGACCCGAAGCAGGTCCCCGACCTCACCGACCTGTACGGCGAGGCGTTCACCCGCGCCTACCGGGCCTACGAGGCCGAGGGGCGATCCGTCCGCCAGATCCCCGCCAGGACCCTGTACGGCCGGATGATGCGCACCCTGGCGCAGACCGGCAACGGCTGGATGACCTTCAAGGACGCGGCCAACCGCACCTCCAACCAGACGGCCCGCCCCGAGAACGTCATCCACCTGTCGAACCTGTGCACCGAGATCCTCGAGGTCACCAGCGACACAGAGACCGCGGTGTGCAACCTCGGCTCCATCAACCTGGCCGCCCACCTGCTCGACCGGGACGGGATCGACTTCGACAGGCTGCGCCGGACCGCCCGTACGGCCGTGCGCTTCCTCGACGCCACGATCGACCTCGGCTTCTACCCGACCCCCGAGGCCGAGGCGGCCAACAAGCGGTGGCGGCCGATCGGGCTGGGCGTCATGGGGCTGGCGGACGTGTTCTTCGCGCTCAGGCTGCCGTTCGACTCGCCCGAGGCGCTCGCGCTGTCGACCCGCATCGCCGAGGAGATCGCGCTCGCCGCCTACGACACCTCCGCCGACCTGGCCGTCGAGCGCGGCCGGCACCCGTCGTACGGCGACACCCGCGCCGCCGGGGGAGTGCTGCACCCCGACCACTACGGCGTCGCCGCGTCGCCGCGCTGGGACGCGCTGCGTGCCAAGGTCGCCACCACCGGCCTGCGCAACTCGCTCATGATCGCCATCGCCCCGACGGCCACGATCGCCTCCATCGCCGGCTGCTACGAGTGCATCGAGCCGCAGGTGTCCAACGTGTTCAAGCGCGAGACCCTCTCCGGCGAGTTCCTCCAGGTCAACCGCTATCTGGTCGCTGACCTCCAGGCCCGCGGCCAGTGGACCCAGCAGGTGCGCGACGACCTCAAGCGTGCCGACGGCTCGGTGCAGAACGTGCCCGGCGTCCCCGAGGACCTCAAGACGCTCTACCGCACGGCCTGGGAACTGCCGCAGAAGGCCCTCATCGACCTGGCGGCCGCGCGGCAGCCGTACATCGACCAGTCGCAGTCGCTCAACCTCTTCATGGCCAGCCCGACCATCGGCAAGCTGTCGTCGATGTACGCCTACGCGTGGAAGAGCGGCCTGAAGACCACTTACTACCTGCGTTCCCGGCCTGCCACCCGCATCGCGCAGACCACAGTCCAGCAGGCGGTGCCGGTCCAGGCCGCCGCCGAGGCGGTCGCCTGCTCCCTGGAGAACCCGGAAATCTGCGAAGCCTGCCAGTAACTCGCCAAATGTACGGAGAAACCCCCAATGCTGCTTGACCCTGGAATGGACCTCACGCTCCGCCCCATGCGCTACCCGGACTTCTACGAGCGCTACCGGGACGCGATCCGCAACACCTGGACGGTCGAGGAGGTCGACCTGCACACCGACCTGGCCGACCTGGCCAGGATGACCCCGCAGGAACGCCACCTGATCAACCGGCTCGTGGCCTTCTTCGCCACCGGCGACTCCATCGTCGCCAACAACCTCGTGCTCAACCTCTATCAGCACGTCAACGCCCCGGAGGCGCGCCTCTACCTGAGCAGGCAACTGTTCGAGGAGGCCGTGCACGTGCAGTTCTACCTCACCCTGCTGGACACCTACCTGCCCGACCCGGACGAGCGGGTCAAGGCGTTCGCCGCCATCGAGCACATCCCGTCCATCCGGGACAAGGCGGAGTTCTGCTTCAAGTGGATCGACTCCATCAACGGGATACAGCGCCTGGAGACACCCGGCGAGCGCAGGCAGTTCCTGCTCAACCTGATCTGCTTCGCCGCCTGCATCGAAGGCCTGTTCTTCTACGGCGCGTTCGCCTACGTCTACTGGTTCCGCTCCCGCGGCCTGCTCAGCGGGCTCGCCACCGGGACGAACTGGGTGTTCCGCGACGAGTCCATGCACATGGAGTTCGCGTTCAGCGTCGTGGACACGGTCAGGGCCGAGGAGCCCGAGCTGTTCGACGACGAGCTGAGCAAGCAGGTGACCCGCATGCTGGAGGAGGCCGTCGAGGCGGAGCTGGCCTTCGCCGGCGACCTGTGCGGCGACGGCATGCCCGGGATGAGCGTCGCGCAGATGCGCGCCTACCTGGAGTACGTCGCCGACCAGCGGTTGGCCAGGCTCGGCCTGTCCGCGAGATACGGCACCGCCAACCCGTTCGCGTTCATGGAGTTGCAGGACGTGCAGGAGCTGGCCAACTTCTTCGAACGGCGTGTTTCTGCTTACCAGGTGGCTGTTGAGGGCAATGTGAGCTTTGATGAGACGTTCTAGACATTTGGGGGCATGAGCGTGCAGTCGACGTCCGACTGGCTGATCCTCGCGGTTTCCGTCGCCGGAGCGATCCTCCTGGTGGAACTGTTCAGGCGAGTGCTGTCCAGAGTCGGGCGCAAATGGGACCTGGCTCGTCACCTCGTGGAGCGCTGCACCTGGCCGGCGTTCTCGGTGGCCGCCGTGATGTCGTTCAACATCGTGTTCGCGCCGAGGATGCTCGGCGACACGATGCAGGAGCGGGAGTTCGGCGCCGCGATCGAGCGGGTGGCCGGTCTGTTCACGATCGCGGCGCTGACCTGGCTGATCATCCAGGCCAGCTACGCCCTCACGGACGTCGCGCTGGACCGCCTGGTCCGGATCGAGGGGGAGCGCAATCGGCGGGCCCGGCGGATCATGACGCAGATCGGGCTGGTCCGCCGGGTCGCCACCGCGACCGTCATCGTGGTGGCCTTCGGCGCCATGCTGTTCTCCTTCCCGCAGGTGCGCGCGCTGGGAGCCGGACTGCTCGCCTCCGCGGGCATCGCGGGCGCGGTCGTCGGCATCGCCGCCCAGCCGACTCTCGGCAACATGCTCGCCGGCCTCCAGCTCGCCTTCAGCGACGCGCTCCGCCTGGACGACGTGGTCGTGGTCCAGGACGAGTGGGGCAGGATCGAGGAGCTCACGCTCACCTACGTGGTCGTGAGGCTCTGGGACGAGCGGCGCCTGGTCCTGCCCGTCTCCTACTTCACGCAGAACCCGTTCGAGAACTGGACCAGGCACGGCAGCCGGGTGATCGCCGTGGTCCACCTGAGAGTCGACTGGTCGGTGCCGGTCGACAAACTCCGCGAGGAGCTCTACCGGTTCATCCAGGGCAATCCGCTGTGGGACCAGAAGGACTGGACGCTCCAGGTCACCGACGTGCTGCCGAACGGCCTGGTGGAGCTGCGGGGCCTGATGAGCGCCGCGGACTCCCCGTCCGCCTGGGACCTCAAGTGCGACGTACGCGAGCACCTCGTCACCTACATCAGGGAGAACTACCCCGACGCGCTGCCCCGCTTCCGCGTCGAGACGCCTGAGACCCGCGCCGGGGTGCCCTGGCCGGACGCCGAACGCGGGTGAGCGGACGGCGCCGTTTTATTCGGTGGCACCCGAAGCGATCACGCGGCTACCGTGGACAGCGTCGGACGAACGGAAAGGCGGAGACGGTGAGCGAACTGAAGAACCTCGGCCCGTGCCCCCTTGACGCGGGGCCGGCTTCCGGCTGATCTCAACAGTCAGCAGGACGGCCGCCCGGGCATCCCCGAGGCGGTTTTTTCATGCACGGCCTTCCTCATCCACATCCGAGTGTGGGGCAGCTTGGTAGCCCGCCTGCCTTGGGAGCAGGAGCACCGCAGGTTCGAATCCTGCCACTCGGACCACGGCCCTGAAAGGAAAGGGCCGCGGGCTTCGGCCTGGCCGACGGGAATGGCGCCCCCCGGCCGGACGCGAGCCCTCGCCCCGGGCATGGCCCACGCCAGCCCGGCCCGGGGCCCAAGCCGCTCTGGCCCAACTGGCAGAGGCGCCGCCCTCAGGAGGCGGAGGTTCAGGGTTCGACTCCCTGGGGCGGCACCCCGTTGATCATTGCCGCCACGCCCAGCGTGGCGTCTCCATCACTCGCAAGATCGCTCCGTATAGTGATGCGCTGATGACACTTCGTGATCACGGGGGGAATATCATGAGAGGCACTCTTATGGCTGCCGGCGGCGCCGTGCTGGCCACTGCCGCGCTGGCCGCCGTCCTGGCGAGCCCGGCCACCGCTTACGCCAACGACCGCCACTCGGGGGAGAGCTGCAGCCTGGAGACGCAGGAGGTCAAGACCTGGCAGGAGGTGCGTGGCGACAAGGTGTCGCAGGGCACCCGTGACGCCGCCGCCTGCGCCGACCATGTCCGCCGTGACCACGACTACGACTACGGCAACTGGGTCAGGCGCGCCCTGGACAACGACGACTGGCGTCTCGACGACTGAACAAGCGGGCTTACCCAGCCTGACCGGTCCCGGAGCTCACATCCCGCGCTCCGGGACCGAACCCTTTTCCTGCCGCCTGCCGGTCACCCGCCGGCCTCCCAGACGGACTGGAACGCCGACTCGCTGATCTCGGTCAGCTCCCAGATCTCCAGCGCCTGGTCGGTGAGAAACCCGTGCTCGTCCTGCAGGTGGCGCCACCAGTAGAGGTGCACGCCGCGCTCGGCGTCGATCTCGATCTGCCGGATCGCCCAGTGCTCACCGTCGCCCTCGACGCTCTCGAACAGCCACACACCGCCGTCGTCGTCGTCCCCGCGCCAGTGCCGCCGCGGCAATTCGGACTCGCTCAGCTCGCGGATCATTGGCTGACGAAGATCTGGAAGCACGCCCCCACTCTAGGCCAGGGGCGTTGATCAGCTGACGAAGAGCTCGTCGATGGTGGTCGCGGTGGCGGCGCGCCGTACCCATTCCTCGAGCTGGTCGAGGTCGGTGCAGGTGGTGATGCGCGTGCGGGTGTCATCTGTCACGGGGATGCCGCGCGCCTGCAGCACGGTGAGTACCGCCTGCGCCTCCCCCTCGACCCTGCCCTCCGCCTTACCTTCGGCCTTACCCTCCGCCTTGCCCTCGGCCTTTCCTTCGACCATGCCGCGGCCGAAGTGCTCGCGGGCGAAGGGGCTGTAGACCGGCCAGGTGGTGGATGACATGAGCTCCTCCAAAATGCGACGGGCATCGGGCGAGGACAGGCGATATGCGTATTCATAGTACTGCGGAGCGTGTTCGTCGACGGCCTTCACCAAGGCCGTCCAGAATGTTTCGGTCACCTCTCGCCGGTGGCCGTGGGCCATCACCGACAAGGCGGCCAATTCGGGGGATTCGAAGGCTCTGGCAGTGTCGGTGATGGGTGGTATCTGGTCCGGGCCTACGACTCGCGCGTGGAGCACATAGCCCGGTAGCTTCGTGCGGATCGGTTGTGACGCCCATTGTGCGACCTTCGCGTTGGGCGTGAGCACCAGCAGTTCCACCTCGCAGTCCTCGCGGAGCCAGAGCGCCGCCGCGTAGCGGGCCCAGGTGATCGGCTTGGAGTCGACGATCTCGAGCTGAGTCTCGACAACGGCCGCGAAAGAGCGGTCGTGGCGTGGTCCGATGGTGACGACCGTGTCGGCCGCGCAGTCGCGCGATGGCCGATCGTTGAAGTCGGCCGCGGCCACTTCAACGCACGCGTCCTCGGGCATGTCGATGCCGAAGAGGTCGCGAAGGATCTCGATGGCGAACGCCGGGCGGTTGCGGAACAACTCGTTCAGCGTGTCATGGGTGACGGAGGGCATGTCACGGAACGTTAGCGCACTTATTCGATTAGTGATGGCCGGCAGGTAGAAGTCTTTCCCCCTCAGCGGTCCACGATCTCGTTCTTGCCGATGACCACGACCCCACCGCGGGTCAGCGCGAACCTGGTGCGGTCGTAGTCGAGGTCGAAGCCGATGCGTGCGCCGTCAGGGATGACCACGTTCTTGTCGATGATGGCCTTGCGGACGACCGCGCCCCTGCCGACCTTGACGTTCTCCATCAGGACCGAGTCCTCGACCAGCGAGTGGGAGTGCAGGACGACCTTCGGCGACAGGATGGACCTGATGGCCAGGCCGCCGGAGATGATCACGCCGGGGGAGACCAGCGAGTCGATGGCGCGGCCGACCCGGTCGCCGTCGTTGTGCACGAACTTGGCCGGCGGCAGCGGGTCGTGGCCGGTGTGGATGGGCCACTTGTCGTTGTAGAGGTTGAAGATCGGGTGGGCGGAGATGAGGTCCATGTGCGCCTCGTAGTAGGCGTCCAGGGTTCCCACGTCGCGCCAGTAGCCGCGGTCGCGCTCGCTGGAGCCCGGCACCACGTTGTGGGCGAAGTCGTAGACGTCGGCCCCGCCGGACTTGACCAGCATCGGGATGATGTTGCCGCCCAGGTCGTGCTTACTGGTGGGGTCGAGGGCGTCCTCGCGCAGCGCGTCGATCATCGACTGGGTCTTGAACACGTAGTTGCCCATCGAGGCGAACACCTCGTCGGGCGAGTCGGCCAGGCCCACCGCGTCCTTGGGTTTCTCCCTGAAGGCCACGATCCGGCGGCCCTGCGGATCGGTCTCGATCACGCCGAACTGGTCGGCCAGCGACAGCGGCTGCCGGATGGCCGCCACCGTCACGTCGGCGCCGGAGTCCTCGTGCTGGTCCACCATCTGCCGCGGATCCATGCGGTAGATGTGGTCGGCGCCGAACACGATCACGTGCTCGGGCATCTCGTCGTAGATCAGGTTGAGGTTCTGGAAGAGCGCGTCGGCGGAGCCGGAGAACCAGCGCGGGCCGAGGCGCTGCTGCGCGGGCACCGGGGTCACGTAGTTGCCGAGCATCGCCGACAGCCGCCAGGTGCGCGAGACGTGGCGGTCGAGACTGTGATTCTTGTACTGGGTCAGCACGACGATCTTGAGATAACCGCCGTTGGCCAGGTTGGACAGCACGAAGTCGATGAGCCGGTACATCCCCCCGAACGGCACCGCCGGTTTCGCCCGGTCCGCCGTGAGAGGCATGAGCCTCTTGCCCTCTCCACCTGCCAGCACGACCGCAAGCACCCTCCGGGACCTCATGCCCAGGACGCTACCCTCATTTGGCCGATCTATCGAAGAAACCTCGTCCGGCTCCCTCCCGTCGTGTCCTGTTCCCCTGAGATATGTACGGCCATAGCCTTGCGGCCGATCCTGGTGTCGGGGGCTTGTCGATGTGTCCGGGACCCGCTGCTTCCTCGTAAGGTCGTGTCATGCGTGTTGATCTGCTCAGCAGGGAGTACCCACCGGAGGTCTACGGCGGGGCCGGCGTGCACATGGAATACCTGGCCAGGCAGCTGCGGGAGCTGGCCGACGTGCGGGTCCGGTGTTTCGGGGCCGATCGTGACGAACCGGGCGTGTCGGCCTACCGGGTGCCCGGCGGGCTGGAGTCCGCGAACGCGGCCCTGCAGGTGCTCGGCGTGGACCTGGAAATCGCCGCCGCGTGCGAGGGTGCCGACGTCGTCCACTCGCATACCTGGTACGCCAACTTTGCCGGGCATGTCGCGAAGATGCTCCACGACATCCCGCACGTGATCACCACGCACAGCCTCGAGCCGCTGCGGCCGTGGAAGGCCGAGCAGCTCGGCGGGGGCTACACGATCTCGTCCTGGGCCGAGCGTACCGCCCTGGCCGCCGCCGACGCGGTGATCGCGGTGTCGGAGGGGATGCGGCGCGACGTGCTGGCCGCCTACCCGCAGATCGACCCGGCCAGGGTCAGCGTCATCCACAACGGCATCGACACCACCGAGTACGCCCCCGACGACGGCCACGAGATCCTGGAGAAGTACGGCATCGACCCCGGCAGGCCGTACGTCATCTTCGTCGGGCGGATCACCCGTCAGAAGGGGCTGGTCCATCTCCTGCACGCGGCGCGGTCCTTCGCCCCCGACGCGCAGCTCGTGCTCTGCGCGGGCGCGCCCGACACCCCGGAGATCGCCGCCGAGGTGGCGGGGCTGGTGCGCGGCCTCGACCGCGAGGGCGTGTTCTGGATCTCCGAGATGCTGCCCAAGCGCCAGGTCATCCAGCTCCTCACGCACGCGGCCGTGTTCGTGTGCCCGTCGGTCTACGAGCCGATGGGCATCGTGAACCTGGAGGCGATGGCGTGCGAGACGCCCGTGGTCGCCACGGCCACGGGCGGCATCCCCGAGGTGGTCGCCGACGGCGAGACCGGCTTGCTGGTGCCGATCGACCAGGGCCCCGACGGTACCCCGCACGACGCCGACCGCTTCGCCGCCGACCTCGCCGCGCGGGTCAACGCCCTGCTGGGCGACCCGGCGCGGGCCACGGCCATGGGCCGGGCGGGCAGGGACAGGGCGGTGGAGCACTTCTCCTGGGAGCGGATCGCCCGCCGCACCGCCGACCTCTACGCCTCACTGCGCTGAGCGCCTCGATTGGGTCTTGTCGCGGCCCGTATTCAGGCTCACCCTGAATACAGGAGGCAGTGAGATGTCGCACCCGCTCGGAGTCAGCCGCCCGGATCTCGAAATCGCCGACCTGCCCACGCCGGAGGAGGTCTTCAAGGTCTCCAGGATCGGGCCGGTGCAACTGTTCAAGTATGCCGTCGGGCCGAGCCTGATCGCCCTCGGCATCTCCATCGGCAGCGGCGAGTGGCTGCTCGGGCCACTGAACGTCGGGCAGTACGGCTTCGTCGGCGTCGGCTGGGTCATCCTGGTGTCGGCCATCCTGCAGACGTTCTACAACGTCGAGTGCTCCCGCTACGTCATGGCGACGGGGGAGACGCCGGTGGTCGGCTGGGGCCGGGTGCCGCCTGGGTGGCGGCTCTGGATCCCGCTGTCGGTCCTCATCGTCATCTTCGCCTTCATCGCCGGCGGCTGGGCCGCCTCGGCCGGGCAGGGCGTGTACGCGCTCATCCACGGCACGGTGCCGCCCACCGGGGCCGAGGAGCCACGCCTGTGGGCCATCGCCCTGCTGCTCCTGGTCTTCGCGATCACCGCGCTGGCCCGCCGCATCAGCCGTGTGCTGGAGCTGGCCAACTGGCTGATGGTGAGCGCCATCCTCATCGCCCTGCTGGTCATCGACCTGTTCGTGGTGCCGTGGGAGCTGTGGTGGGAGGGCATCCGCGGCTTCTTCACCCCCGCCGCCCCGCCTGCCGGGATCACCGCCACCCAGCTCGGCGCGCTGGCCGGGTTCACCGCCCTGGCCTCCGGCCTCAACTGGTACGTCATGGGCCACTACCGCGACAAGGGCTACGGCATGGGCTACCGCGCCGGGTTCATCTCCGGGCTGCGCGGCGAGCGGCGCGAGATCCTGGCCAGCGGCGTCACCTTCCCCGACAACGACCTCAACCGCGGGCTGTGGCGCAGGTGGTACCGCCTGCTGATGGTGGACATGTGGGGCGTGTTCTTCGTCGGCGCCATTCTCGGCATGCTGCTGCCCACGATCCTCATGTCGCAGGCCGTCGCGCTTTCCGGCGAGAAGCCCACCCGGGCGAACGTCCCCACGTTCGTCGCGGCCGCGCTCGGCGACGAGTACGGGCGCGGGATGTTCTACGTGGCGCTGGTGCTGGGGGTGGTGATCCTCTTCTCCACGCAGCTCGGCATCTTCGAGGCGATGGTGCGGGTGACCACCGACGCCGCCCACGCCACCAGCCCGCGCCTGCGCCGCCTGGTGGAGGGTGACCCGCGCCGGTTCTACTACCCGTTCATGATCATCCTGCTGGTGATCATCTCCATCGTCATCCACGCCAGCTTGCCGGTCGCGCTGGTGGAATGGTCGGCGAACATGTCCAACCTGGGTGCGCTGATCTACCCGTTCTTCCTGATGTATCTCAACAGCAAGCTGCCCCGGCCCGCCCGGCCGCGGCCCTGGCACTATGTCATCCTCGTGCTGAACTTCCTGTTCTTCGGGTTCTTCTTCGTCAACTTCATCGCCGACTTCGTCGGCGAGCCGCTGATCACCTTCTGACGCGGTCGTACCTGATCGGGCGGGGTTTTCCGTCCCGCCGCACGGGAGTGCGGCGGGACGGCTTTCACTTGACGGTTTCGAGGACGACGAGCGGGATCTGCCGGTCGGTCTTCTTGGTGTACTCGTCGTAGTCGGGCCAGGTGGCGGCCATCAGCCGCCAGAGCTCCGGCCGCTCCTCCTCGGTGGCCGTGCGGGCACGGGCCTTGAACTTCTCGCCCTTGACCTGCACCTCCACCTCGGGATTGGTCCGCAGGTTCTTGTACCAGTCGGGGTGGTCGGGGTCGCCGCCCTTCGACGCGACCACCACGTGGGCGTCGCCGTGCTTCTGGTAGATCAGCGGTGTCGTGTATGGCTTGCCGGACCTGCGGCCCTTGGTGGTCAGTAGAAGGACCGTGGTGTTGTTCCAGTCGTGTCCCTCCGCGCCGTCGGTCTCGCGATAGCGCTGGACGTGTTCCTTGCCGTAGAGCATGTGAGGTCGCCTACCCCGGCGGCGCGTGGCCTCACCGTTACGCTCCGGGCCTGTACGAAGAGTTGAAGGGCGTGGCACACTACAAATCTGAAAGCGCTTACACAGCATTGTGAAAGCGCTTACAGGAAAGGCGGAGTCTTGGTTGACGTGACCATCTACGAGGTGGCCCGGCGAGCCGGGGTGTCGATCGCGACCGTGTCCAGGGCGCTGCGCGGCACCGGTCCCGTCGCCGCCAGGACGCGCGAGAAGGTGCTCAAGGCGGTCGAGGAGCTCAACTTCACGCCCAGCCGCCTCGGCGTCAGCCTCGCCGAGGGCCGCCACGCCGCCAACGGCATCGTCTTCCCCGACCTGGCCGGTCCCTACTACACGCAGGTGCTGCTCGGCTACGAGGAGGTCGCCTCCGAGCTGGGGCGGTCGGTGGTGATCCTGTCCACCAAGGGGCGCACCCGGGTGCACGAGCTCGTCAGGGATCTGGCCGGGCGGGTCGACGGCCTTCTGGTCTTCGGCCACACCGTCTCCGACGCCCAGGTCGCGGAGCTGGTCGGCGTCGGCATGCCGCTGGTGTTCGTCTCCCGTGAGCCGCTGCCCGGCGCCGACACCCTGCGCAGCGAGAACACCGCCTCGGCCCGGGCGCTCGCCGGTCACCTGCTCGGCCACGGCTACGAGCGATTCACCTTCCTCGGCGCCCCGCTGGCGACCGGCGACGACGTGGACGAGCGCTGGCAGGGCGTGCGCTCGGTGCTCGGCGGTGCGATCGAGGCGGTGCCCACCGGCGAGTACACGGTCGAATGCGGCTACGACGCCGCCCTGCGGCTGCTGCGCTCGGCCGCCAGGCCGCGCGCCGTGGTGTGCTCCGACGACGAGGTGGCGCTGGGCGTGCTGCTCGCCGCCGAGGAGCTCGGCCTCGCCGTGCCCGACGACCTGGCCGTGACGGGATGGGACGACATCATGGCCGCCCGCCACGCCCGTCCCGCCCTTACCACGATCCGCCAGCCCATGCGCGAGCTGGGAGCGCGTGCCGCGCGGGCGCTCGACGAGCTGATCACCGGCGCCCGCGACACCCCGGCCCACCTCGTGCTGACCACCGAGCTGGTCGTGCGCGCCAGCTGCGGTCACCACCACCAGGAGGAATGCACGTGAACACCACCCCCCGGCGCGCCGCCGCCGGTCTGCTCGCCATGGCGTTACTGGTCACCGGCTGCGGGCGCGACGCCGGTCAGACCCCCGAACAGGCCCAGGACGTCACCACGGGCGCGCTCAGCGGCCAGATCACCGTCTGGGCGATCGGCGAGGAGGGTAAGGCGCTCGGCGCCTTCGCCAAGGAATTCGAGACCGCCAACCCCGGCGTCAAGGTGAACGTGACCCCCATGGGCTGGGACGTCGCCCACGACAAGATCACCTCGGCCGTGGCGGGCGACGCCACCCCGGACATCAGCATGATCGGCTCCACCTGGGCGGGCGAGCTGTCCAAGACCGGCGCCCTCGACCCCACGCCCGGCAACCTCTTCGACAAGGCCGACTTCTTCCCCGGCGCCTGGCAGACCGTCGACGTGGGCGGCACGGCCTACGGTGTGCCGTGGTACGTCGAGACCCGCGTCCTGTTCTACCGCACCGACCTGGCGGAGAAGGCGGGCGTCGAGCCGCCGAAGACGTGGGAGGAGCTCAAGACCTTCGCCCGGGCGCTGAAGGAGAAGGGCGGCGCGAAGAAGGGCTTCAACCAGGGCTACCTCGAAGGCTCCTGGCAGGAGGTGGTGCCCCTGATCTGGCAGGCGGGCGGCGAGATCGTCAAGGACGGCCGGTACACCTTCGACACGCCCGAGGCGGTCACCGCGCTCAAGCACTACGCCTCCCTGTTCACCGAGAAGCTGGCCCCGAACGACACCCCCAGGGGCGCCTTCCCGCAGAACTTCATCAAGGGCGAGGTCGGCGCCTTCTTCCTCGGCCCGTGGATGCTCGGGGTGCTCGACAACGACGGCGGCCCGGGATTCAAGGACAAGTTCGACGTCGCCCCCTACCCCAAGGGACCGGTGTCGGCCACCAGCTTCGTCGGCGGCTCGGACCGGCGGCGCCCTTATCATTGCCGATCACCCCTGTCCTGGACCACTTGACGACCGTGACCTGCGGCTCAGCGCCAGTAGTTGCCCGGCGAGTACGCCAAGCCCCGCTCGATCAGCTGCGGCAGGTTCCCGATCCGCGCGGCGGCGACGCGGTGTCCGCCCACGCGCTGGCCCTCGATCCTGACGATCACGGCGGGCCGCCGTCCTGGCGCGGGGCGCGGTCCTTCACCGCCGTCGCCGAATGGATCGCCGATGCCCCCTGCCCAGGTCCAGGCCACGCTGGAGGTCCGGCACGACCCCATGGCTGGCGCCGACACCTGCGCCTGGACCGCCCGATGGCCCTGGGCCCATCAGGTCATCACCGCCCTGGACCGGCGTCATCCAGGCTGAGGCGCTTTAGCGGGCGACGCCAATTACTAAGCGTGTTCGTCAAGAATCCGAACGTAACCCTGTCGAGGATTCTGCAAAAATGGTGCATAGAAGCATCTGATGATCGAAAATACAAGTCTTGATCATCGCCAAGTTTTGCCTCAATCTTAGGCGGCGGACGCGTCGAACCACCGGAATTTAAATGACTACTCAATGGAGTTGTCGTTCCAGTCATGCCTTAGGTGGTTCACGCATCTCCGCTAGCTTTTGTATTGCCTCATCCCCAAGCAGGAAAGGGCCGAATGAAGATTCGCCTAGTAGCCGCTGCATCTTTAGCCGCAGCTTTCGTCTTATTCCCGAGCATCGCCAGCGCCACCGATACCCCTTCGCCGGCTCCTGAATCCACCTCGGCACCGTCCCTGGCGGGCACCACAGCGCAGGTCCTAACCCGGGACCAGCAGCCGAAACCGAACCGCCCCACTCTAGACAAGCTGTCCGAGGAGGCACGCGCGCAGGGTATTACCCTCAAACAGGCGCTTGACCAGTACGCCGCCGAAGCCGAGAAGAACAACCCCGGCATCCAGAGCGCCTTGCCCGACGGGCCGGTACCCGACCCGATAATCAAGATCGACGGAATCCCTTTCGCCGAACTGATCGACCTCAACCGTATTGCTACCGGCAAGGGCATCACCCTCGAAGAAGCCATCGACCGCTACGCCTGGGCGCCAACCGTCAACGATGTCGCGGTGCAGTTGACGAAAAAATTCCCCGATGAGGTCGCTGGATTCTCTCTCGTAAATGACGGCCGGACCCTCCGCATGGGCTTCAAGGGAGAAGTCCCATCGGAAGCTGCGGAAATCGCGAGGACCCTTCCGGGCGAGGTAGTGCTCATCAAGAACAGAGGGTTCTCTGAAGCTGAACTCAAGGAGGTCGGCATCAAGCAGCGGGAAGCTCTCGCTGCCCGGCCTGACGTGGAGATGGTTAAGAGAAGTTACGACACCGAGTCGGGAGCGATCATACTTGAGATTCAGCCGAAAAAGTCGATCCGCAGCATAGATTACGACCGTCTTCGCACCGAGCTGCAACCCGCGCCGTCGGCAAATCCCAGCATAACCTTCCAAGTCACGGTAGTTGACGATCTAGGGATCAAGCCAGTGGACAACTATATCCGTGGAGGAGGATATGGGGTTTTGAACGGCGCCCCCTATTGCACGATGGGATTCAACGTCATTAGCAACAGTGGGGTGAAAGGCATCACGACGGCGAAGCATTGCGCCGACGATGGCGCCCGGTACCTCACATACGAAAATCATTCTAACTATGATACCAACAGGACGACAGTAAGCCGAATGTTCCGCGCGTCAGGGTACGACCTAGCTCGATACCAAGGGGGGGACCTAACCTATACGCGCACCTTCTACTATGAGCTCAATTTGCCGCGCTACGCCACCATGATGAGCGTGCCCCTGGTTACCGGCATACCTATGTGTTCGTTCGGGCGCACCAGCGCAGAAGCAGGCCTCGGAGCACGCTGCGGAGAAGTCACCGCAGTGAGCGAAGGATGGGATACAGGATACGAAGACAACTATAAAACAAACTACCCTATGCGCCATGGCGACAGCGGCGGGCCCGGCTACTTCGCAAGCAAGGCTTACGGGATCACCTACGCTACCGGCGTTGACGGCGCTAATGAATCATGGCATGCCAAGGTGGCAAACATGACTAAGTCGGACGGCTTCGGTTCCACCTGGCAGGTCTGGACATGTGAGACTTGCTGACAAACACGCTGAATGTCACTCCAGATTGCCGGAGGATCGGGATGTGACGTGCTGCGACATGGTGTCCTGCGGTTGATCTAGCCGGGAGGATGCGCTGGCTGAGACCGGCACATCCTCCCGGCTAGATCTTAAGCCCATATGAGACCTGTCGGTTGAAGCGCGTCGGCCTATCCTGGAGCGGCAGGGCCGATCCCCTTTTGGCATTTCGGTCAAACGTATTGGGTGTTCGACCAACTCGTGATTTACTGCAGCTATGACTCCATCACGCCAAGGCAGTACAATTTTATCTCGGCTGCCACTTCTACTGCTCGCACTTCTCTCATGCATTACCACAGCGTGCTCAGAATCTCCCGATAGATACGCAGTGGACGATCGCCCGCTTATTGTCACGCACACCATAAAGCGTCATATGGCGGCCAGTCTTACTGCCACTCTGGATTACGATGCCACCCACAACTGTTTGACGCTTACATTCGGTTCACCCCCACAGCATGTTGTTCCGGTATGGCCTAAAGGCGCTGAGCCTGTGGTTGCTGAAGGCAAACGTGGCATCGAGATACCGCCGATAGGGCGAATCCTGCAGGGTGATCGGCTCGTCCTCATGGGCGGATTCATCAAATGGAGCGACAGCGCGCCATTCAGCGTACAGGTTGGCAACGCTGCCGAATGTCTCAAAATCGATCCTGAGGGCACGGGTTTTCGCATAGGGCCCATAATCTCCGTTAATGGCAGGCCGTACCCTGAGAGGTAGAGAGCACGGCCCGGCGTAGCGGTGTGCCGGCGCAACTCATCGGTCCGCATGGGCGATGACCAATTCAGGTCCGGTGGTGAACGCGACGCCGACGGACGGCCTCGGACACCATGGCCATCAGCGCCACTTTGCCGGGGCCCTGAGGTGCCGGGCGGTTGCTTCGCCGCACGTGCCTCCCTTAGCCGGCGAGTTCGAGCCCATCTGGGCTAAGCTCCATGCCGGTAATGGCCACGCGCGGGTCGTGGCCAGTGGGGTGCAGCACCACGCGAACCTCAAACTCTGCGAGCATTTCCCGCTGCTTGACGGAATCTCCTGCGTCCCATTCCTGGGCTATCGTCCGGCCGGTGGGTACCATTCGCATTCCCGGCTTGCGTTCCGGTAGCGCCTTCAGCGCCGCGATTTCCTCCCGAGCCGCCGATATTCGGTGCGGTACCACTCCGCTTCCTCTGGGTCGTCGTATAGCCCGGCTTGGCGGTCCTCGCGCAGCCGCGTGCGTGTAGCCTTCAACTCCGCGATTTGGGCAGCGTGCCCGGTGCCGGGATCGTAGACTTTTCGCATGACCTCTCCAGAGCCGTACCGGGAGAGGAACCATTTGCTTACGAGGGCATCCAATGCCGCGATCGGCATGAAGGGAGCGGGCTTGCAATGCGCCGACGCGGGAATCCCGCGTACCCGCGCGGTGCATCCGTACCGACCGGTGACGTAGAGCCGCGCCCCGCAGTTACCGCAAAACGCGATACCCGCCAGCAATTGTGTGCTCTTCGGCGCGCGGCTTCCACTTCGTTTCGGTGCAGTTTTCTTGACGAGCGCGTCATGGGTCGCCCGATCCCACAACGGATTTGCGATGCGGACGGGCCGTCCGTCAGGGCCAATCACCGGCCTCAAATTGTGCATGAGATATCCGAGAGCGGCCTCGCTGCACAAGATGTACTTGACTGCTTTCGCCCTCCATGGCCTGTCCTTCGTTGGACGGCCATATAGTTGGGCGCGCCGATCGGACGGGCAGGGAATCCCTTCGCGTGTCAGACGTGCCGCCTCTGTCGCACATGTGATTTTCCCCGTCTCGTCCGACAGAATTCGCTGCGCCACTTCCCGAATAATCTGTGCGGCTTCGGGATCGATCGCTATGTGATCGATTTTTGCCGTTGGGGCGAGGCGGATATACATGTACCCATACGACGGGCGTTGTCTGGGCTCTCCTGCTGCCCGTGCGCGTAGCGCTTCGTCGCGGTTGCGTTTTTGGATCATACGCAGTTCCATTTGCGACCCCCACGCCTTTATCAGCCATTCGTTTTCCTGGTTCGGGTCGCTGAAATCCCAAACCCCCACGTGATCGGCCGTAACGATAACGCGATCCTGATCGGTCAATAGAGCCTGCGTGTTCAACGTGTCCCACGTTGCGCCCGACACGATCGACGGTGGCCGCCGCGATACCGTCATACGGCCCCATCTCTCCCCGCAGCCACGGCCTGAACCCCCGCCGCGTCAACGGGTCTGTGGCACCGGAGACCTCCCAGTCATCCGCCCACGCCACGATGTGCCCCCCGACATCCGCTGCGGCCCGTAGGATCTGGTCTCCCTGGCGCTGCGGGCTACTGGTGGCGTCGGTCTTCCTGCTCAGCCGCCGCACCCCCACCAAGCAGCGCCCGCACCCGTCGTACTCCGTCGTGAGCATGTCTTCCATGGTGCCCCGCTTCCTCTGTGTGGATAGCGGAAGCAGCCGCGCTGCAGGGGATCCCGCGCGAGCTGTACGAGGCCGCCGAGGTGGACGGGGCCGGGCGGTGGCAGCGGTTCAGGTCGGTCACGCTGCCGCAGCTCCGGCCGGTCATCCTGTTCTGCTCCGTCTACAGCTCGACCGGGTTCCTGCAGTTCCTGGAGGAGCCGCTGATCATGACCGGGGGCGGTCCGCTGAACTCCACGATGTCGGCCTCGCTGGCCATCTTCCGGCAGTTCGGCGTGGGCAACTACGGCTACGCCAGCGCCGCGGCCACCGTGCTGTTCACGGTGATCATCGCGCTGGCCGTACTCCAGCTCAGAATCGGGAGGGCACGGTGAGGCGGACGCGCAAGCAGAACCTGATCACCTACCTCGGGCTCGGAGCCGGGCTGCTGCTGGCCGTCGGGCCGTTCCTGTGGGCGGGGCTCAGCTCGTTCAAACCGGAGGCGGAGATCCGCCGCGACCCGCCCACGTTCTGGCCCGAGACGTTCACCCTGGGCAACTACGCCGAGCTGCTGGAGCGGGTGCACCTCGGCCAGGCGTTCGTCAACAGTGTGATCGTGGCGCTGGCGATCGTGGCGGGCAACCTGATCTTCTGCTCGATGGTCGGCTACGGCTTCGCCAAACTGCGCTTCCGGGGATCCCAGGCGGTCTTCGGGCTGGTCCTGGTGCAGATGGCGGTGCCGGCGATCGTGCTGATGATCCCGCAGTTCGTGCTGATCGCCAGGCTCGGCATGGTCAACACCTTTCTCGGCATCATCCTGCCGGGGCTCGTCACGCCGCTGGGCGTGTTCATGATGCGGCAGTTCATCGCCGACCTGCCCGACGAGCTGATCCATGCCGCCCGGGTGGACGGGGCGGGGGAGTTCAGGATCTTCGCCCGGATCGTGCTGCCGCTGTGCAGACCCGCTATGGCCACGCTCGGGCTGATCACCTTCCTGGGAGCGTGGAACAACTTCCTCTGGCCGGCCGTGGTGGCGCAGTCGGAGGACGTCTACACCCTGCCCGTGGCGCTGAACATCCTCAACGGGCACGAGGGCACCCACTACAACCTGCTGGTCGCGGGCGCGATGATCGTGGTCGCGCCGGTCCTGGTGCTCTTCGTGTTCCTGCAGCGCTTCTTCATCCAGGGCATCGCCACCTCCGGACTCAAGTAGAGGAGCATCCCCATGCGCGCAATCGTCCTGTCCGGGATCCTGGTCCTCGCGCTCGCCGTGCCGGGCACGGCAAACGCCGAAAAATCGGGAAATTCCACGTTATACAGGTACGCGAAGGACACGTGGCGGTCCATGGACGCCATGGTCGACCCCGGCACCGGCGTGCCCGCCGACAAGGTGACCGGCGACCTCAGGACCCGGGCCAAGGTCACCTCGCCCACCAACGTCGGCACGTACATCTGGAGCACGCTCACCGCCCGCGACCTGCGCATCATCAGCCGCCACGACGCCGCCGCCCGGGTCGGCAAGGTGCTGACCGCGCTGGAGCGGATGGACCGCCACACCCCGACCGGCCAGTTCTACAACTGGTACGACCCCGCCACCCTCCAACTGGTCCGCACCTGGCCCGAGAACGGGGACCCCGTCCGGCTGTTCGCCTCCAGCGTCGACAACAGCTGGCTGGCCACCGCGCTGATGATGATCCGCACCGCCGTGCCGCAGCACGCGGCCCGCGCCACGCGCCTGGTCACCTCGATGAACTTCGCCTCCTACTACGACCCCGCCGCCCGCCCCGACGCGGGCACCGGCCTGATGCGCGGCGGCTTCTGGCCGGAGCGGCCCGAGGGCTGCTCGGTCGAGAGCGACTACGCGGGCACCGGCACCGTCGTCCACTCCACCTGCCACCACTACGGCGCGCCCGCCGAGACCCGCATCGGCCAGTACGTGGCCATCGCGCTCGGCCAGATCCCGCGCGAGAGCTACTTCGGCCCCTACCGCACCTTCCCCGACAACGCCTGCGACTTCGGCTGGCAGGAGCAGAAGCCGGTCGGGTCGTGGCAGCGGCACCTGGGCGTCAACGTCTGGGAGGGCACGTACGGCTACCGCGGCATGCGCTACGTCCCCAACTGGGGCGGCTCGATGTTCGAGGCCCTCATGCCCGACCTGGTGGTGCCCGAGGCGTCCTGGGCCAAGCGGAGCTGGGGGCGCAACCACCCGGTGTTCGTCCGCGCCCAGATCGAGCACGGCATGAACGAGGCCGCGTACGGCTACTGGGGCTTCTCCCCGTCCAACGACCCGCACGGCGGCTACCGCGAGTACGGCGTGGACCAGCTCGGCATGGACGAGCCCGGCTACACCTCCGACCGCGAGCGCACCGCCACCGACCCCGGCTACGAGGGCTGCCGCCCCGCCCAGCCGGCGCCGACGACCTTCGGCGACGGCGTCGTCACCCCGCACGCCAGCTTCCTGGCCCTGCCGTACGCCCGTAGTCAGGCCATGGGCAACCTGGCCAAGCTGCGCGCCGACTTCGACGCCTACGGCCCCGGCGGCTTCTACGACGCCGTGGCCGTCCGCTCCGGCGTCGTGTCGAAGTGGTATCTCGCCCTCGACCAGGGCATGGTCATGGCCGCTCTCGGCAACGTGCTCGCGGACGGCAACATGCACCGCTACTTCGGCACGCGCGCCGTCGAGGCCAGACTCCGCCCGGTGATGGCCCTCGAGGAGTGGGCCGTCGTCCCAGCCGCCAACTGACCGTCCAGCAGATCGGGGACCCTGAATGAGCACGGCCGACGCACGTCGTGACTGGCAGGCACGCATCCACCGGGCCTCGGGCGGCCTGACACCGGCCGCCCCGCCCGCCCTGGCCCCACCCACGGGCCTGCGGGCACACCCGGGCGCGGGCCACGTCACCCTCACCTGGGACCCGGTCCCCGGCGCGGCCGGCTATCTGGTGTCCCGCGACGGCCGCCCGGCCGACCAGCCCGACGTCGACGTCACCGCGGTCCCGGCCTGCCGCTACGTGGACACCGGCCACGGCCCGGCCGCCTACACGGTCGCGGCCCTCACCTCCATGGAGACCCCCGGCCCGGCCTCGCCCCCCGTCACCGCCGCCCCGGGGGAAGGCCACCTCCCGGCCACCGCCGAGGTCCGGGTCGACGCCCGGACCGTCACCCGGCCGCTGCCTCGCCCCTGGACCGCGATGGTGGGCGCCGAACACCTGTCCCACCTGCTCAGCCAGGACAGGACCGGCGGCCGGCCGATCGGCGAGGAACTGGCCGGGGCCCTGCGGACCGTCCGCGCCGAACTGGGCGTGCGGACGGTCCGCGCCCACGCGATCCTCTGCGACGACCTGGGCGTCTACAAGGAGGTCGGCGGGCGCCCTGTCTACGACTTCACCAAGGTGGACCAGGTCTACGACACCGTCCTGGGCCTCGGCCTGCGGCCCGTCGTCGAGCTCGGCTTCATGCCCCGCGACCTGGCCGCGGACGCCTCGCGGCGGGTCTTCGGCTACGAGGCGATCATCTCGCCGCCGAAGGACTACGAGGCGTGGGGCGACCTGGTCCGGGCCCTGGTCGAGCACCTGGCCGGCCGGTACGGCATTCAGGAGCTCGTCGACCACTGGGCCTTCGAGGTCTGGAACGAGCCCAACCTCGCCGTCTTCTGGTCCGGCACGCCCGAGGAGTACTTCCTCCTGTACGACGTCAGCGCCGCCGCGGTGAAGAACGTGCACCCCGACCTGCGCGTCGGCGGCCCGGCCTCGGCGGCGAACGGCTGGGTCGAGGAGCTGCTCGCGCACGTTGCCGGGTCGGGCGCGGCGCTCGACTTCGTCTCCACGCACACGTACGGCAACGCCCCGCTCGACTGGCGTCCGGCCCTGGCCAGGCACGGCAGGCAGGGCACCCCGATCTGGTGGACGGAGTGGGGCCCCACCCCGACCCACTTCCACGGCATCGGCGACGGCCCGTTCGGGGCGACGTTCCTGCTGCACGGGATGAAGTCGGCGGCGGGCAGGCTGGCGGCGCTGTCGCACTGGGTGGCCTCCGACCACTTCGAGGAGCTCGGCCGGCCGCCCCGGCTGTTCCACGGCGGCTTCGGCCTGCTGACCGTCGGCAACCTCCGCAAGCCCCGCTTCCACGCCCTCACGCTGGCGGCCCGGCTCGGTGACGACGAGCTGGCGGCGACGGTGGACGGCGACGCCGCGGGGGTGGAGGCGTGGGCGGCCAGGCACGAGGACGGCCGGGTCGGCGTGCTCGTCTGGAACGGCACCCTCAACCAGGCGCAGGCGGGCGGCGCCCCCGAGCTGGCCCGCACGGTGTCCCTGACGATCTCCGGCCTGGACGGCGACCACACGCTCACCCACCACCGCATCGACCAGCGGCACTCCAACATCGAGGCGGTCTGGCAGTCGATGGGCGGCGGCGACTGGCCCGACGCCGCCCGGTGGGCCGACCTCCACGCGGCCAACGGGCTCGACCAGCTCGTCCCCGCCACCAGGGCCGCGGCACCGGGCGGCGTGGTACGGCTGGAGTTCGAGCTGCCGATGCCGGGAGTCTCCTTCGTCGAGCTGACCCCCTGAAAGATCGCCCGCCGTGGGGCCGGTTCTGTACGGCGGGGCGCGCTGGTGAGAGCCTTTCCCCATGAACGATCCGGCAGGGGCGCTCGCTGCCCGCATCGAGGAGTTCGAGCGGGCCGCCGACCCCGGGCTGGTGATGGACGACGCGGCGTCGGCCGACGCCGAGCAGGCGATGCGCGGCTGCGCCGGCGACCTGACCGACGCCGCGACCTGGCGCCTGATCGGGGTGCTGCACCTGGCCCGCTACCGGCTGGGGGCGCCTGGCGGCGAGGGGGAGGCGGCGGTGGCGGGCGTGTTCTTCGCCGCCGTGGCCGTGCTCGATCCGGCCGGGCTGCCGGCGAAGCTGCGCGGGCCGCACCTCCCCTCGGCCGACACGCCCGAGACGTGGGCGGCGCTGGTCGAGGAGGTCCTGCGCCATGTGGATCCGGACGGCTACCCGCACGTCGGGCTGCTCCTGCACGCCCTGATCCGGCGCGCCGTCAGAACGCCGTCGGAGCAGGCGTGCGACCGGCTGGGTGAGGTGCTGCTGCAGGAGGCCACGGGCGCCGCCTGGGCGCCGGAGGCGCTGTCGATCCTGGGCGGCGGGCTGATGCGGCTGTTCGGCACCACCGGCCGGCCGGAGGCGCTCGACGACGCGATCCACGTGCACTTCCGGGCCGCGCTGGCGGCCTCCGGCAACACCCGCCACCTGGCCGATCTCGCGGCGGCGCTGGGCCTGGCGGCGCCCGGCGACGACGAGCTGATCGGCGCCTATCTGGCGGCCGCCCAGCGGCGGGCGGGCAGCCAGGAGCGGTCGCAGGCCCTGCTGGTCCTGCTCGACCTCGCCCAGGCCCGGGCGGCCGAGTCGTGTGTCGACGCCGACCTGCTGGGGTTCATCCGGGCGGGACAGGCCGCGCTCGACTTCTGGCACGAGGCGCGGGCCCATCCGGGCGTCCTCGCCGGCTACGCCGCCGGGCTGGTCGAGTGGTACGTCGTCACCGGGGACGAGCGGTCGCTGGAGGCGGCCCGCGAGATGCTGGAGGCGCTCGGCGCACCGGCGCAGGAGGTTCCCGAAAGGCTCGGCCGTGATCCGGTGGCCCGGCTCGACCTGCTCGCCAACCGGCGCTGGCGGCGCTGGCGGGTGGGGGACGACCCGGCCGACCTGGAGATCGCGATCCAGACCCTGCGGCAGGCTGCGGCCCGTGCCTACGCCGGGCATCCCGACCGCCCCAGGGTGCTCGCCAACCTGGCCAACGCCCTGGTCCATCGCGCCATCCGGGGAGGCCACCCCGGCGAGGCGATCGCCGCGGCGCGCTCGGCCGTCGCGGCGTGCGGCCCGGACGACCCGCTGCGCCCGAACGCCCTGCTTCTCCTCGGCCAGGCTCTGCGGCTGGATCTGAGCATGAGCGCCGCCGACGAGGCCGTCGCCGCGCTCCGCGAGGCGCTCGAACAGGAGCAGGCGGAGCCGTTCCAGGCCGAGGCGCACGCCCTGGTCTCCGAGGTGCTGCGATGGCGGGCGATGGCGGGCGAGGAACGGCAGGAGGCGGACCTGGACGACGCCGTGCTGGCCGCCCGCCAGGCCGCCGACGCGGCGGCCAAGAGCTCGCACAACCAGCCGGTGACGATGGGCGCGCTCGCCAAGGCGCTGCTGCTGCGGTTCACCGTGCGCGGCGACACCGGCGACCTCGCCGAGGCGCTGGTGCTGGCCAGCAGCGCCCCGCAGAGCGACCTGGAGCTGCGCTCCCAGCTCGGCCGGGTGCTGGAGGCCGCCGACCGGCTGCCCGGCGCTCCGGGCGAGCACCTGGCGCAGGCGGCGACGCGGCTCGCCCTGGTGTCCGACGACGAGGAGGCGGCCCGCGTCCTGCTCCGGATCGGCGAGCGGCACGCCAGGGCGGCCGGCGAGGCCGGCCCGTTCCTGGCGGCCACCGCCGTCCAGCTCGCCGAGCGCGAGCGGTTCCGGCTCGCGATCGAGCTGCTCGAACGGGCCGGGCCGGTGTTCGCCGCGGCGGGCGATCCGGCCGAGGCGGCGGACGCGCTCTCGCGGATCGGCCGCCACCACGAGGAGCTCGGCGAGTGGGAGCAGGCGCTGCGCGCCTTCGAACGGTCCGCCGCCGCCTACCGCGATCTCGGCGAGAGCCTCCCGGAGGCGTCGCAGGCAGGCCACATGGGGGCCGTGGCGGCCAGGGCGGGCGAGCCGCGCCGGGCCATCGAGTTCCACCTGCGCGCCGCCGACCTGTGCGGGCGGGCGGGCCTGGCCGGGCAGGAGGCGACCCACCGCGGCCACGCGGCCGGTGCCGGCCTCGCCGCGGGCGATCACGCCGCCGCGCTGGAGTGCGCGGGCCGGGCCCGCGAGCTCCACCTGGCGGCCGGCGAGACCGAACGGGCCGCCACGGTTCTGATCAGCGGCGCCAGAGCCCACGCGGGGCTGGGAGACCTGCCCGCCGCCGCCGAACTGATCACCACCTGCGCGGCCGAACTCGAGGCCATCGGCGCCTGGGACGACGCCTGCCAGGCGCTGGACTCCCACGCGCTGCTGCTGTACGCGCTCGGCCATCCGGACCACGCCGCGGCCTGCGAGGCGAGCATCGTCGACATCGTGCGCCGCCGAGGGCAGCGGCTCGACCCCGCCGACGAGTGGTTCCACATCGCCCGCCGCCGCCGTGCCCGCGGCGACCTGCCCGCCGCCAGACGCGCGTTCGAGCTGGCCGAACGCGCCTACAACACGCTCGGCCACGCCGACGGCATAGCCTCCGTCCGCTACAACCTCGGCGCCCTCGGCCATGGCGAGAACGCGGCGGAGCAGGCGGCTCAGGACTTCGGGACGGCCGCCGAGGCGTTCGCCCGCCTCCAGATGCCCGTCCGGGAGGCCGCCGCCCGCACCATGCGCGGCGCCTGCCTGACCGAGCTGGGCCGCTTCGACGGCGCCTCGGCCGAGCTCGGCAGGGCGCTGGAGCTGGCCGCCGGCGAGACGGACCTGGCGGCGCTGTTCTCCGTCACCCTGGCCCAGGCCGAGCTGTCGATGGCTGCCGGCCGGCTGCCCGAGGCCGAGGAGCGCCTGTTCTCCGCGCTCGGGACGGCCGCCGCCGACCCGGTGCGCGAGGCGATCGTCCGCGAACGGATGGCGCTGCTGGCCGCGCGCACCGGCGACCCGGAGGGCGAGATCGAGGCGCTCGGCATGGCCGCCGCGGGCTTCCGCGCCGGCGGCAGGCCCCACCTCGGCGCCCTCGCCGCCATCCGGCTCGGGCTCGCCCTCGAAGAGCTCGGCGACCTCGCCCGTGCCAGGACGGCGCTGGAGGAGGGACTCGCCGGCCTCGGGCCCTCGCCGGCGCGGCCACCCGCCGACGCGCCGTACGAGCTGATGGCGGCGCGTGACCCGGACCCGTGGGTGCTGACCCGTCTGGCGGCGATCCAGCTCGCGCTCGGCGAGAGCGCGCGCGGCCGCTCCACCCTCGCCCGGGCCCTCGCGGCGGCTCGCCGGGGC
Organism: Nonomuraea sp. LPB2021202275-12-8; assembly: GCF_037044575.1. Taxonomy (NCBI): domain Bacteria; kingdom Bacillati; phylum Actinomycetota; class Actinomycetes; order Streptosporangiales; family Streptosporangiaceae; genus Nonomuraea; species Nonomuraea sp. LPB2021202275-12-8. The sequence goes on from NZ_JBAHWD010000037.1 coordinate 73,318, forward strand.
GCCGGCCCGTCCCTCGCGGACGAGCTCGCCGAGCGGTTGCGCATCGAGGAGGCCGAGGCGGCCGGAGACCTGGCCGGCGCGCTGGCTCTGGCCAGGCAGGCGCTGAAGGCCGACGACGACCCGCCGCGCCGCTCCCGCCTGCTGTCCAAGCTGGCGAGGCTCACCCTCGACGCCGGCGAGCCCGCCGCCGCCCGCGACCACGCCATCCAGGGGCGCGACCTCGGCGACGGCCACCTGGCCGAGCACCTCGTCAACCTCGGCGCGGCCACCCGCGCGCTGGGCCACACGGACGAGGCCATCGACGTCCTCACGCAGGCCGTGAGCCTCGCCCGCGCGTCCGCACGGCCCACGGCGCCCTCCGGCGCGGAGGGTGGTGCGGGCCCGTCCTCGCCATCGGGAGACGGCGCGGCTCCGCCGGTGGGGGACAGGGCCTGGGCGTCGTGGTCCGGTGCGGCGGCGTTACCGGTACGGCTCGTCGAGGCGCTCGGCGCGCTGGGGCAGGCGCTGGCGGACGGCGGCCGGTGGGCCGAGGCCGACGCGGCCCTGGCCGAAGGGCTGATGCTGACGACCGAGCCCGCCTGGCGTGCCATGCGAGCCGGCCTGCTGGCCGGCCGTGCCCGGCTACGCCTGCAGCGGGGAGGCCTGGAGGGGGCGGCGGCGGGGTTCCGGGAGGCGATGGGCATCAGGGAGGCGCTCGGCGAGCCGGCCGCGCTCGCCGACGACTACCTCGGCCTCGCCCGGGTGCACGCCTTACGCGGGGAGGAGGCGCAGGCCGTGCGGCTCGTCAAGCGCGGCCTGGAGGTCGACCGAGCCCGGGGCCGCCGGCGTGCCGCCGTGATCGGCATGATCAATCTGGCCCGCCTGGAGGAGCCGGAGGGCGCCAGGTCCTGTCTGGGAGAGGCACTGGCACTCGCGCAGCGGATCGGGCACCGGCAGGGGCAGGGAGTGGCCCTCGGCGACCTCGGCGCGCTGGACGTCCGCGCCGGAGAGCACGCCCGCGCGCACGAGCGCACGTCGGTGGCCATCGAGCTGCTCCAGGAGCAGGGACACGCCCGCGAGCTGGCACTCGCCCATCACCACAGGTCCACCGCCGCCGAGCACCTCGACGACCTGCCCGGCGCCCTGCTGGACGCCGAACACGCCTGCGAGCTGTACGAGCAGGCCGCCGACCGGCCGTCAGTGCTGGACCTGATCGAGCCGTACGAGCCGGGTCGCGGCGGGGCGGTGGACGTGTCGGCGCTGCGGGGCAGGGCCGCGGAGCTGGCCGTGCGGCTGGGGAGGGCGGCGGTGGCCTGGGCGCACGTGGAGCGGGCCAAGTCGCAGGCCTTGGCCGCTCAGCTCGGACGGGATCCGAGGGCCTCCTGGCAGGCGGCGGTTCCGGGAGCGACCGGCGTAGGCGGGCGCTTCACGGCGGAGCGACTCCAGGCCCTGGTCACGCCCGGCCTCGCGACCGGCGCTGAGGTCCGGCCCAGCACGAGTGCCACGACGGCCCCCGGGGAGGGCGCCGCCGTCGGGCTGCTCGGCTTCTACGTCGGCGACGTCGGCGAGGGCGACGTCACGGTGCTCGCGCACCGCACCGGCTGGGAGGAGCCGCGCGCCTTCGCCACTCTGGCCGGACGCGACCTGCTGGCGGAGTTCGCCGGCGGCGGGCTGGGTGGACCGCTCGGCGACGGAGGGTCCCGGCATCGGGCGGACAACTGGCGGTTGCTCGCCGATCTGCTGCTGGGCGACGCCCTCGACGCGCTCGGCGACGACCTGGCCGTGCTGTACCTGATCCCTCACGGCGACCTGCACGCCATGCCCCTGCACGCGCTCGCTCCCGGCGGGCGGCTGCTGCTCGAACGCTTTCCGGTGGCGTACGCGCCGTCCGCGGCGATGCTGGCACGCCGGACGCGGCGAGCCGGGGCGGCCCGCTCCCTGGTGCTGGGGTTCGGCGCGGACGCCGGGGAGGCGGCCGCGTTCGAGCGCGAGGCGGCGGACGTCGCCCACCTGCTGGCCGCCGGCCGCGACCCCGGTTCGCAGACCGGCGGGGGACCGCGTACGGGGCGGCTCGCCACCGCGGCCTCGCTGGAGGGCGCCTGGGACGTGGTGCACCTCGCCTGCCGGGCCGCGATCGACGGGGGCGACGCGTTCGGCTCCGGCATCCGGCTCGCCGACGGCCTGCTGACCGCGCGCACGATCATGGACATGCGGATCGACGCGGAGCTCGTCGTACTCGGCTCGTGTGAGGACGCCGTGCCGGCAGGCAGCCGGCCATCGGGAGGCGAGGGACCGGCCGGGGGCGGACCGGCCCACGGCGCGGCGCCTGGTGGGCCCCGCAGCGCTGCGGCGCACGGCGTGGCGGCGCTCGGCCACGCACTCCTCCACGCCGGAGCCCGCAGCGCGCTGCTGCCGCTGTGGCCCGTGGCGGCCGAGGTGTCGCGAGCGCTGCTGCTCTCCTTCCACGCCAGGCTCGCCGAAGGCGCCGGGCGGGCCGCCGCGCTCAGGGAGGCGACGCTGGAGTCACGCGAGGTGCACGGCTCCGCCCGCCCGGAGCTGTGGGCGCCGTATGTCCTGGTGGGCCTGGCCGCCTGAGAGACCGGCGACGACCGTCCCGGCGGCCATGAGGACACCACCCGCGGCCGATCCGTCGCGTCGGAGCGCGGCAATCATGACGCGCGGCTGCCTCCTCGCCATGGCCATGCCCGCTCCCACCCGGGAACCACTGCGACCAGCAGGTCAGATCGAGGCGCACCGGCAGCCTGCCGGAAGACGAGATCATCGAGTGCTACGACAAGGCGAGCTCGGTCGTGGAACTCTCCGACAGCACGGACGCCGGGCTGGATCCGCGCTGTCACCGATCCGGGTCAGTGACCGGCGCTCCTAGAGGTAGGGCCGGGTCACGGTGACGAGGTCGGCGGAGGCGTCGCGGGTGTCGACGTAGACGGCGGAGTCGGGGGTGCGCTCACGCACGTCGCGGTCGCGGATCGCGAACACGGCCGGGGCGACCCCGACATCGCCGTAGCGGGCCGTCACCGCCGCGCCGATCGCCAGCCGGACGTCGGCGAGCACGCCTCTGGCCGTGTGGCCGCCCCCCGAGGCCGCGAGGTAGCCCAGCATGGCGGCGAAGCGCGACTCCGCCTCGGCCGGGGGCCGCTGCTGGGGCAGCACGGGGCGGTCGAGCCAGAACACCTTGCCCGCCAGGAAGGCGTCGTAGCTCGCGCCCTCGTGGCTGAGCGTGCGTGCCGTCTCGGCGAGCAGCTCGCCGAACTCCGCCAGGTCCGCCCGCGGCGGCAGGTCCGTGGTGACGAACAGGGGCACGATCAGCGAGTCCAGCATGTTGCCTTCCCTCCTTGAGGAGGCTCATCGTAGGGGGCGCCACCGACAAACTCCGTCGCTGCCGCTCCGGCGGGTCTTCAGCCGCCCGGCACGGCCGTACGGGCCGCGTCGGCGAGGCGGCCGGACAGCACCTGGAGGTGGGCCGCCAGCTCGGGCGGCTGGTGCACCTCGAAGGGGACTCCCAGGGTCGCGAGCCAGAACGCGAGCTCGTCCAGCGAGTTCGCGCCGGCGGTCAGCAGGCAGGTCGAGGCGTCGACCGGCTCGATCGTGGCCGCCGCGGGGGTGACCCGCTCGGCGACGGCCGCCGCGGGGGCGTGCACGGTGAAGCGGCCCTGATAGCGGTAGGGCGCGCTGGAGATCTTCCGGGCGGCGTAGCCGGCCAGGTCGGTGTCGGGCGGGTCGCGGGGCTCGAACCGCGGCCCGCCCGGCGTGCGCAGCCGCAGCCTGTCCACCCGGAAGATGCGCCAGTCGTCGCGGCCGGTGTCATAGGCGACGAGGTACCAGCGGCGGCCGGTCGCGACCAGGCGGTACGGCTCGACCAGGCGGGTGCTGGCTGTGCCGTCCTGGGTGTTGTAGTCGAAGCGCAGGCCCTCGTGGTCACGGCAGGCTGCCGCGATCGCCGACAGCGTGTCCGCGTCGACGGTCGGCACGATGCCCGTCATCGGCACGGTCATCGACTGCAGCGCGTTGACCCGGTGCCGCAACCTGGACGGCAGCACCCGCTCCAGCTTGGCCAGCGCCCGCAGCGAGGTCTCCTCGATGCCTGCCACGCTGCCCTGCGCTGCGGTGCGCAGCCCCACGGCCACGGCCACCGCCTCCTCGTCGTCGAGCAGCAGCGGCGGCAGGTCGCTCCCGGCGCCGAGCCGGTATCCGGCCAGCCCGGCGGTGGCGTCCACGGGGTAGCCGAGCTCGCGCAGCCGGTCCACGTCGCGGCGGACCGTGCGGGTGGACACGCCGAGCCGGTCCGCCAGCTCGGAGCCGGACCAGTCGCGATGGGTCTGCAGGAGGGACAGCAGCTTGAGCAGCCGGGCCGAGGTTTCCAACACCCGTCCAGTCTGCCGCACACCTAGGACCGAGGTTGTCCTAAGCGGGTTCTAGCGTGGTGGCCATGAGCGACAACGACATCCGCCCCTTCCGCATCGACATCCCGCAGGCCGACCTGGACGACCTGCGCGAGCGCCTCGCCCGCACCCGGTGGCCCGACGAGTTGGACGGGGCCGGCTGGTCGTACGGCGTGCCCGTCTCCTACGCCGAGCAGCTGGCCGCCTACTGGCGCGACGGCTACGACTGGCGCGCGCACGAGGCCGCACTCAACGAGTTCCCGCAGTTCACCACGGAGATCGACGGTCAGAACATCCACTTCCTGCACGTACGCTCACCCGAGCCGGACGCGCTGCCCCTGCTCGTCACACACGGTTGGCCGGGCTCCGTCGTCGAGTTCATGAACGTCATCGGCCCCCTCACCGACCCCCGCGCGCACGGCGGCGACCCCGCCGACGCCTTCCACGTCGTCGCCCCGTCCATCCCGGGCTTCGGCTTCTCCGGCCCGACCCGGGAGCGCGGCTGGGACATGAACAGGGTCGCGCGCGCATGGAAGGAGCTGATGAGCCGCCTCGGCTACGAGCGCTACGGCGCCCAGGGCGGCGACACGGGCGCGGTCATCTCGCCTCAGGTGGGCAGGATCGACCCCGCACGGGTGGTGGGCGTGCATGTCAACGGCGGCCTGGGCTTCCCCACAGGCGACCCGGCGGAGCTCGAGGGGCTGTCCGAGGCCGAGCAGGCGCGGATGAGCGTGTACGGCGACCAGGACGGCCTCGGCTACGCGATGATCCAGTCCACCCGCCCGCAGACGCTCGCCTTCGGCCTGCACGACTCCCCGGCCGGGCAGCTCGCCTGGATCGCCGAGAAGTTCAAGGAGTGGACCGACCCGGCACACGAGCTGCCCGAGGACGCGGTCGACCGCGACCTGCTCCTCACCGACATCAGCGTCTACTGGCTGACAGGCACCGCCGGCTCCTCGGCCCGCCTGTACAAGGAGAGCGCCGCGATCTGGGGCCGGCCGGTCGAGCCGTCCACGATCCCGCACGGTGTGGCCGTCTTCCCCGGCGATTCCGGGGTCCGCCGCATCGCCGAGCGCGAGCACAAGGTGATCCACTGGTCGGAGTTCGACAGGGGCGGTCACTTCGCCGCCATGGAGGCGCCCGACCTGTTCGTGGACGACGTGCGCGCGTTCTTCCGGCTCGTGCGCTGACCGCTCAGCGCTCGGTCCACTCCTCTTCCAGTGCGGCGTGGATGACGGAGTCGCGCCAGCCGGCCGGTGTGGAGACGTGGTGGCGCAGGCGGCCCTCCTCCACCATGCCCGCGGTCAGCATCGCGAGCTGCGCCGGCAGGTTGGCGGGGGAGCGGGCGCCCCAGATGCGGTGCAGGCCGAGCTGCCTGAAGCCGAACGCCAGCAGCAGCCGGACCAGGTCCGTCCCCATGCCGCGCCCCCACCGGTCGGGGCGCAGGCCCAGGCCGATCTCGGCGCTGTGCGGGTGGTCGGCGTCGATGTGCAGGCGCGCCACGCCGATCACCTCCTGGCTGTCGACGTCGAGCACCGACAGCACGTACAGCGTGCGCGGCTCCGCCGCCGCCGACCGCGCGCCCTCCTCGACCAGCGCCGCGACCTGCTGGAGAGTGCGGGGCCCGAACGGCATGTGCTGGGTCGCCTCGGGGTCGCCGTAGATGGCGTGGAGAGCCGCGACATCCGTCTTCGTGACCTCATAGAGCCACAGACGCGCACCTTTGCACACGACTCGCCGCATGCGCAGAAGGTAACGCGACATCACCGATCTTTACAAGCCTCTGTCAAGTCGCGAGTTGACTCCCGTAAGCCCGGGCGACAAGTTCGGCGATCGCGCTGTGGGCGCCGAGTGGCTCGGCGTGCCCCGCGCCGGTCTCGGCGGCGGCCTTCTCCACGATGCCGGGCGGGGCCTCGTGGCCGATCAGGCAGGGCGCGATGGCCAGCCGCTCGGCGCCGGCCGCGCGCAGCCGCTGGGCGGCCATCGGCACGCCGGGCTCGCTGTCGAGGGAGGCCGCGACGACGGGCAGCGTGAGCCTGGAGGCCAGCAGCACGGCGGTGGCCTGCACGGCGTGCACGGCGCGCTCGCCGCCGACCGTGCCGAGGATGACCCCGTCGACGGGGCTGGAGACGTTCAGCAGGCGGACCCGGTCGGCCCTGGCCAGGCCCCGCTCGGCCAGCCTGATGTGCAGCGCCTCGGCGAGCAGCGGGTGCGGACCAAGCGCCTCGGTCACGGTCGCACCGGATCCGCTCGCGGCCACGGCCTTGTTGATCTCCGCCATGACGGCCGGGTCGTCCCACGTGACCAGAGGCACCACGACGGCGTCCCGGCCGCCCGGCAGCGATTCGGCCAGCGTTTCGACGGCGGTGAGCCGTACCTCGATCTGGGGGTTGTCGACCCGCACGACGGCGGCGATCTCGGCGGCCACGCCGGATGCGCTGCCAGGCGCCGCGAGCACGAGAACGGGCGCGTCCGGTGGCAAGGACGTGGGGACGGGACGGCGGTGGCGGCCGCCCCCCGGCCGGGGGGAACGTTCGCGTACGGGGAGGCTCACAGGCGCGCAGTTTATGCCTTATCGGGGAGGTAAGTTCCGGGAATCGATGGCGATTCCGTCACAACGGTCCCGCTCTGTGGCCGAGATCACATCGTAACGATCGGAAACGTTGACTTACCGACATAAAACGGCAAACTCTGGAACTACTAGAAACGCGTTCTAGAGCGACAGTCAACACCGTCCCCGGAGGATGGGAATGAAGCCGTTCTATGTCCGCGAGCTCAGTGTCTACCCCGTAGGCGCCCGTCGGGTCCGCCTGCTCGCGATCGCCGTCCTGGCCAGCCTCGTGGCCAACTTCGAGACCACGATCGCCACCATCCTGCCGCTGCTGATGACCGACCTCGACATGTCGCTGACGGAGTACGGTCTGATCGCCGCGCTGTCGGTGCTGGTGGGCGGGCTGTCGGCCGGATTCGGCGGAATCCTGTCCGACAGGTGGGGGCGGGTCACGATCCTGGTGCCGACGCTCACCGTGACGGCCGCCTGCAACTTCCTGTTCGCCACCGTGGACTCGGTCGGCTCCCTGCTCGCGATCCGCTGCCTGATGCTGTTCATCGAGGGCGCGGGCATCACCATCACCGCCTCGTTGGTCCGCGACTTCTCGCCCCGGCTGGGCCGGGCGCAGGCGTTCGCGTTCTGGACCTGGGGGCCGGTCGGCGCGTCCTTCCTCGCCTCCGCGCTGGCCAGCTTCACGCTGCCGCTCTTCGGGTACGCCTGGCAGTCGCAGGCGATCATCATGGGCATCATCTCGCTGACGCTCTGCGCGATCATCATCTGGCAGATCGCCGAGCCGTCGGCCGCGCTGCGCGCCCAGGTGATGAGCGCCGAGACGGACGTCGCCGTCACCGAGTCGATCGACCCCGGCAAGGTCAGGAAGCTCTTCGGGCATCCCCACCTGTGGGCGCACGTGTTCGGCAACACCGGCTGGCAGGTGCTCTACTGGACGTTCGCCATCTTCGGCCAGACGATCCTGGTCACCTCCTTCGCGATGGACGCGGCCTCCGCCAACGGCGTCGTGGCGCTCGGCATCGTGCTCAACGCGATCACCGTCATCCTGGTCGGGCGCGTGTCGGACCGGCTGCAACTGCGCAAGCCCTTCACCGCCGCGGGGACCGTGCTGACCATCGCCGTGCTCGCCTACTTCATCGGCCTCATCGGCAGCCAGGTCTCCGTGACGCACGTCGTGGTGGTCTACGGCCTGCTCTTCCTGGTGCTGGGCATCGCCTACGTGCCGTGGATGGCGAACTTCTCCGAGAACGCCGAGGACGTCGACGCCCGCCTTCAGGGATCCGCGCTCGGCATCTGGGGCATGGTCGTGCGCGTCATGATCGTGGTGCTGCTGGTGGTCTCGCCGCTGGTGGTGGAGGCTGCCGGGTGGGAGACCTGGCTGCTGGTCGCGCTGGCCGGACAGGTGGTCTTCCTGGTGTCCATGGTCGCCTTCAAGGGCCGCTGGCGCGCCGAGCGCGCCACGCCGCCCAAGGTGACCGCCTGAACGTGGCGCGGCCCGCCGTCCGGGGAGGCCTGCCGGACGGCGGGCGCCCCCGCCACGGGCGGCTCAGCGGGTGGGCACGACGACCGCCTGAGGATTGCCCGGCGCGTACACGGTGATCCCCTGCGGCAGCGCCTTGAGTTTCTCGATCTCCGCGCACGCGGGGCACTTGTCGTAGCCGTCCTGCCTGGCCTGGTTCGCGTCCGACTCCGCCCTGGCCTGGGCCACCCTGGCCTGTGCCTCCGAGACGGCGGCGTTCGCGGCCAGCGAGCGGTCGACGGCCTGCTGCACCTCGCCCGGCAGGGTGACCTTGACCAGCGTGAACCGCAGCCCGGTCAGGAAGTCGCCGCCCAAGGCCTGCGGCAGGTCGCGGGCGAGCGTCGAGTTCACCGCGTTCTGCACCGCGGCGATGTTGGTGTTGCTGTCCTGGGACTTGAGCGAGGAGCTCGCCAGCAACGCGCAGGACGGTACGAGCTGGGCGCAGCGCATGGCTCCGATCTGGGTGCGCAGCGCGTTGTCGATCAGGGGTCTGACCGCCTGGCCGAAGAAGGCGGTCCAGCCCTCGTCGCCGTCCCACGCGTACAGCGAGCTGTCGTCCTGCCCGCGGAAGGTGCGGGTGCCGTACTTGTCGTCGAACCTCTTGAGCGTCTCGTGGTCCAGGTTGAGAGTGAAGTAGAGGGTGCCCTCGATGCCCAGGTTCACGCCGTCGCCGCTCGGCACCGTCACCACGTCCACGCCGAGTGTGGTGGCCCGCTTGGCGTCGGCGGTGATCGTGTAGAAGCGCTGCTGCGCCGGGTAGCTGTGCGTGGACGACCACAGGCCGGTCCAGGTCAGGCCGGAGCCGGGGTCGATGACCTGGCGGATCTGGTTGTCGTCGAGCGGGCCGCCGTCGCGGACGACCGCGACGACGCCGGCGTCGGTGCTCTCCAGGGCGGTGACGGCCCCGAAGAGCAGAGGGAGCGCGAATAAGGCGGCGATGACGGCCAGGGCTGTCTTCAACGTGGTCCTCCCCACGCGGGCGGCGGTGGCAGCCGCCGCCCGCGGCTTTCGCGGCGAACTACTGGAGGGGCGGCCTCAGGCGCGCTGCGGCACGGTGCCGTGCTCGCCGGTGAGGTCGAGGTCGCGGGGCTCCGGCGCGATGGCCAGGCCCACGGCGGTGATGGCCAGCGCGGCCACCACGTAGATCGACACCGCCACGGTGGTGCCGAAGGAGTCGAACAGCTTGATCGCGATGATCGGGGCGAGCGCGCCGCCCACGATCCCCGCCACCTGATAGCCCATCGAGGCCCCGCTGTAGCGCAGCCTGGTGCTGAACAGCTCGGCGATGAAGGCCGCCTGCGGGCCGTACATGGCGGCGTGGCAGACCAGCGCCACGATGGCGGCCAGCGCGATCAGCGGGAAGGACTTGGTCTCGAGCAGCGGGAAGAACGCGAACACCCAGACCGCGGCCCCGATGACGCCCGCCAGGTAGACCGGCCGCCTGCCGAACCGGTCCGACAGCGAGCCGAACAGCGGGATCAGCGCCAGTTGCAGCGCGGAGGCGATCAGCACCGCGTTCAGCCCGACGGAGCGATCCAGATCCAGCGGCCCGGTGACGTAGACCAGGATGTAGGCCGTGAAGGTGTAGAAGGCCACGTCCACGCCGATGCGCGCGGTGAAGGCCGACAGCAGCGCGCGCGGGTGCGTGCGCAGCACCTCCAGCAGCGGCATCTTCGCCTTCGCGCCCTTCTGCTCGACCTCGGCGAACAGCGGCGACTCGGCGATCTTCAGGCGCACCCACAGGCCGACGAACACCAGCGCGCCCGACAGCAGGAACGGCACCCGCCAGCCCCACGACAGGAACGCCGCGTCGGACAGCGTGAACGACAGGATCGTGAGCAGCCCCGTGGCCAGCACGAAACCCGCGGGCACGCCCACCTGGGGCCAGCTCGCGTTGAAGCCGCGACGGCGCGGATCACCGTGCTCCAGCGACATGATCACCGCGCCGCCCCACTCGCCGCCGAGCCCGAGGCCCTGCACGAATCGGAGTGTGGCCAGCATGACGGGGGCGAGCACGCCCACGCTGTCGTAGCCGGGCAGCACTCCGATGAGGAACGTCGAGATGCCCATCAGCAGCAGGGTGACGACCAGCACGGTCTTGCGGCCGTTGCGGTCGCCGAAGTGCCCGAAGATGATCCCGCCGAGCGGCCGGGCCACGAACGCGACCGCGTTGGTGGTCAGCGCCAGCAGGGTCGCGTTGAGCGGGTCGAAGGTGGGGAAGAACAGCTTGCCGAAGACCAGCGTCGCGGCCGTGGTGTAGAGGAAGAAGTCATACCACTCAAGCGACGTGCCGATCAGGCTGGCGAGGATCACCCGCCGGGTCTGCTGGGTGGAGCTTGCCATCCTTCGCTCCTTCCGAGGGGGGTTGGTATCAACATAAGAATCGTTGAACAATTCGACAAGAGGTTTGTTCGATGATTTCCTGGCGATTGTGGAAAACGCCGCCGCTGATCTCGCGCAGGACCGCTCCCGCCTCGGGCGCAGCAGCACGGCCGAGCGGGTGGCCGACATCCTGCGGGACCGCATCATCGAAGGCCTGTTCAAGCCCGGCCAGCGCCTGTCGGAAGAGGCGATCTGCGAGGCGCTCGGCGTCTCGCGCAACACGCTGCGCGAGGCCTTCAGGCTCCTCAGCCACGAACGGCTGCTCGACCACCGCCTCAACAGAGGCGTGTTCGTGCGGGTCCTGTCGGCCGAGGACGTCGCGGACCTCTATCAGGTGCGCCGGGTGATCGAGGGCATGGCCGTGCGCCGGAAGCCGACCGAGCAGGCCCTGCAGGTCATCAGAGAGGCCGTGGCCGACGCCGAGCGCGCCGCCGGGGACGACGACTGGCAGGGCGTCGGCACCGCCAACATCCGCTTCCACCAGGCGCTGGTGACGCTCAACGACAGCCCGAGGCTGGACGAGGCGATGCGACAACTCCTGGCCGAGCTGCGGCTCGTCTTCCACGTCATGGAGAATCCGCGCGCGTTCCACGAGCCGTTCGTGGAGCGCAACCGCGAGCTGCTCGAGCTCGTCGAGGCCGGCGAGCCCGACCGCGCCGCCGCCTTCCTCGACGCCTATCTCGACCACGCCGAGCAGCTCCTCATCCACGCCTACGAGCCGAACCGCTAACGTTCGGCCATGGAAAGGCTTTTCACCCTCGACGAGGCCCGCGCCCTGATGCCGTCGATCATCGAGGACGCCCGCGCCCTGATCGCCGCGCGCGCCGACCTGGCCGAGATCGCCTTCGACCGCGACACCGCCGGCACCTCCCCGCTCGGCGGGCTGCCCGAGCTCAAGGCCGTCGAGGCGCGCATCGAGGAGATACTGAGCGCCTGGAACGACCAGGGACTGGAGGTCAAGGGCATCGCTCCCGTGCTGCTGGACTTCCCCTCCATGCTCGGCGGCGTGTCGATCCGCCTGTGCTGGATCGAGGGAGAGCCAGAGCTCGGCTGGTATCACCGCACCGACCTGGGCTTCCCCGGCCGCCGCCCGCTGCCGTCCTGATCCGCCCAAGCGTGGCTGACCTGTGACCAACCGGGCGGTCGGACCACGGGTCTAACGGGTGAACGAAGGGATCACCCATGAGGCTCATCTCAGCGACCGCCGACCCCGAGACGGGCGCCGTCGAGCAGCGGGACTCCTACAAGATCAGCAAGTCCAGGTACGTCTCCAACGCGGCAGGGGAGTGACGGCATGAGAATCGTGACAACGCTGGCCATGGTGATCGCGGCACTGCTCGTGGCGCCGGCGGCACAGGCCGAGCCGCACCACGACAGCGTCCGCTACGCCTCCGTCAAGGGCTGCGAGAACAAGGACGGCGCCCACGTGCCGTGCGGCCACTGGCGCCTGGTCATGCACAGCGGCGAGCAGCGCCTCCTGCGCGACGCCCAGGTCGTGGCACGCCAGGCGAACGGCAAGTCGGCCGTCTTCCTGCCCGCTCCCGTCTCCGTCAGCGGCGACGGCCAGAAGGTCGCCTACTTCACCAAGTCCGGCCGCCTGGCCGTACGGAGCCTGCACGGAGACGTCACGCTGCTGCCCTCTAACACGCTGCCGCGGGTGGCCCAGGCAGAGGTGGCGCTCCAGCTGTCCGGAGACGGGGCCAGGCTCGCCGTCGCCACCGGCGACGACCGCTACGGAACCCGCGTCTTCGACACCGCCGGCGGCGCCCGCCTCGGCGTCATCCCGGGGCCGCGCAGCCTGGCCGGGTTCAGCGGGGACGGGGGCGAGCTCCTCATGATCGAGGACTCCGGCGAGGCCGTCACCCTGGCCGTCCACGCCGACACCGGCGAGCGGCTCACGCGCGTGACACCGCCGCAGACCGTCTCCGCCAACCCGCCGCCGGCCCTGTCCGGTGACGGCAGGACCGTCGCCGTGTTCATCGCCGGCAAGTCCCAGATCGTGCTGTACGACGCCGAGACCGACGAGGTGCTCAAGCGGGTGACGGTCAAGCTGCCGGCCGGGGAGCTCCACCTGATCGACTGGATCGGTGAGCAGCAGGTGACCGTCCACCTGACGCGCCAGCGGGCCGCGGAGACCCGGATGACGATCGCGCAGATCGACACGGAGACCGGCGACGTCACGATCAGAGACCGCTACACCGTGCTGAAGGACACGTTCGTCTTCGCCACCTGCGGCGGCTGAGCCCAGGCCCGGGTCGAGCCGCAAGCCGGAACAGGCTCGGGGGCATACGCTCGGCAGCGTGGAGGACCACTCGACCAAGGCGATGGCCGCCAGGGCCGTGGAGCTGTGCGTGGTGCTGCTGCACGAGGAGCCCACGGCGGAGTCGGTGTCCCGGGTGCTGCGCCGGCACGGCGAGCAGGGGGCGCTCGACCTGGACGAAGGCGACGTGCGGGCGATGCGCGGGGCGGCGGCGCGGCTCGTCGAGGTGCTCGGCGCCCCCGACGCCGGAGCCGCGGCGGCCCTGCTCAACCGCCTCCTCGCGGAGGTCGCGGGGCCGCCGCGGCTGACCAGCCACGGTGGCGCCACGAGCTGGCACCTGCACGTGGACAGCCGGGACGACGCGCCGTGGGGGGAGTGGTTCCTGGCCTCTTCGGCGATGGCCCTGGCCGTGCTGCTGGCGGACTCGCAGCAGATCCCCGGCGGGCTGTGCTCGTCGGGGACCTGCCGCAGGCCGTACCTGGGCGCGGGAGGCGGCAGCCCGCGACGTTACTGCAGCAGCCGGTGCGCCACCCGGAGCCGCGTCGCCGCCCACCGCGCCGGCCGCTCGACCGCGTGACGGCCGATCGAAGCCGCCGCCCCGCAGATGACCTGCCGGGGTTCAGCGGGTCCGGCGATCGGGGAGCATGTCGTCACCGGGGATGGCCGCCGTCGAGATCCGCTGTGCCGGCTGCGCGCCCGCCCAGCGCCGCAGGGTGGCCGTCGCCGCCGCACGATCCGCTTCGGACAGCCGCGAGATGTTGGCGCCGTGATTGGAGCCCGGCGCCACGTAAAGGTGGGAGTCGCGCCTGTTCGGCGTGAACCGCTCGGCGCTCCACGGATCGTTCTCGCCGTAGATGAACAGCATCCGCTCCGACCGGGTTCGGACCCAGTGGTCCACGTCCAGCATCGGCCGCGCATCGTGCCGGGAGCGCAGTGCGGCGGGGAGCACCGAATTGGGCTGGTAGAGGCCGCGGTGGCGGACCAGCCCGCGCAGGTGCCTGAACTCCAGGTCGGGCCAGCCGAGCTGGGTGGCCGCCTGGTAGTAGTACGGCCAGTAGTACTCCAAGCCCTGGTCGGTGTAGAACCCGAAGAAGGCGACGTTGTCGATCCAGGCGTACAGTTCCTCGTCCGTGGCGGTCACGGGCGGCACGGCGGGGCAGTCCGCCGCGGAGGCGTACTGCCAGAACGCCCACGCCGTGTCGAGGATCGTCATCTCGAACGACCGGTCCGCGCTGCCGAGTGTCCTGGTGAAGGTGTAACCGTTGCGCGCGGCGTCCGCCTCCAGCAGCGCCACCATCCGGTCACGCCGCTGGAGCGCCTCACGCTGCACGTTCTCCAGCGCGGTCCGGCAGGACTCGGAGCCGACGGCGGCGAAGAACCTGTCGTACTCGTGATCGAGGGGGTTCAGCCGGTCGTTGGGGGCGACGTAGGCCACCACCCCGTCCACGTCACCGGGGTAGAACCGCCGGTGGTAGACCGACGTCATGCCCCCCTTGCTCGCGCCCGTCTGGATCCACCTGCCCGAGTAGACCGTCTTGAGCGCCTGGACGATCCGGTGCTCATCCGTCGCCTCCTGCCAGATCGTCAGGTCGTCCCAGTCGGCCGGCGCCGGCCGCGAGGAGCGGAAGAACCGGTGCTCGACGGACACCTGGTTGCCGTCGAGCAACTGCGTCGGCTCGGTACGCGAAGCCGTGGGGTTCACGGGCAGGCCGTACCCGCCGGTGAAGAGGACGACGGGGGCGTCGGCCGACCGGTGGAGCAGCGTGAGCCGCTGCTGGAACGTCCCCCTGCGCGGATGCCTGTGGTCGACCGGCTGGGCGAAGCTCAGGACGAAGAACCGGTAGCCGCCCGGCTGCGACTCCGACACCACCGTGAGACCGGGGATGGCCGTGAGCCTGTCGAGCAGGTCGTCCTGCGTCGCGGCGGACGCCACCTGGGCTGCCGGCCGGGCGGCGGCGGGCAGAGCGTGAAGACTGAGGGCCGTCGCGACGGCCAAGGATGCCGCCAGCGCGGTCAGGTACCGGGATCGCACGTCGCGTCTCCTTCAGGGGGGACCTGTGTGGCCCGACCGTATACCGATCAAGGCCGGCCGAACAGCGCCTCCGCCGGGTGCGCCTCTCTACAGATGAACAGCATTTGTCACCAGAAATTACGCCATTGTTGACTCATGGCTGGATTTCGGTCCGTACCATAATTGTCCGCGGTGATCACCGGTGAGAGCCTCCGGTGCAGATGCCGCAGGGAGTTTCACGTGCGCAAGATCGCAGTCGCCACCCTCGCCGTCCTCACCCCCCTCACCGGAGCCGGCGCGGCTCCGGCCGCGGCCGAACCCCCGCCAGACCGTTCCCAGGTCGTCATCGTCGGCCACCGCGGCTCGGCGGGCCACCGCCCCGAGCACACCCAGGGCAGCTACGAGCTGGCCGTGGCCATGGGCGCCGACTGGATCGAGCCCGACCTGGTGCCGACCAAGGACCACGTGCTGGTCGTCAGGCACGAGAACGAGATCTCCGGCACCACCGACGTGTCGCTGCGCCCCGAGTTCGCGGCGCGCAGGACCACCAAGGTCATCGACGGGCGCAACGTGACCGGGTGGTTCACTGAGGACTTCACGCTGGCCGAGCTGAAGACGCTGCGCGCGGTCGAGCGGCTGCCCGCGATCCGCCAGCGCAACACCGTCTACAACGGCTACTACCAGGTGCTCACCTTCCAGGAGGTGCTCGACCTGGCCAAGAAGCTCCGCCGCCAGTACGGCAGAGCGGTCGGCGTCTTCCCCGAGACCAAGCACCCGACCTACTTCAGGTCGATCGGGCTGCCGCTGGAGGAGCCGCTGATCGAGACCGTCAAGCGCAACGGGCTCGACCGGCCGAACAGCGCGGTGGTGGTCCAGTCGTTCGAGCCGTCCAGCCTCAAGCGGGTGGACAAGGAGCTGCGCGTACCGCTGTGGCAGGCGCTGGGCACCACCGGCCGGCCGTACGACCTGACGGCGGCAGGAGACCCGACGACCTACGCGGACATGATGAAGCCCGAAGGGCTCGCGAAGATCGCGGAGTACGCGCAGTGGATCGGGCCGGACAAGTCATCGGCGATCCCGATCAACCCGGACGGGAGCTCGGGCACCCCGACGACGCTGGTGTCCGACGCGCACAAGGCGGGCCTGAAGATCGGCGTGTACACCTTCCGCAGCGAGAACCAGTACCTGCCCCTGCAGCTGCGCCACGGCCAGATCCCGACCGACCACGGTGACGCGCTGGCGGAGTACCGCGCGCACCTGGACCTGGGCGTGGACGCCTTCGTCACCGACTACCCCGACGCCGCCGCCCTGGCGAGGTCCGAGCGGGACAGGCCGCACAGGCACGTGCAGCCGCAGCCGTTCGACAACGGCCTGCCTGAAGAGGGCCGGGAATAGACCACCGGGCCGCCTCCACACGGAGGCGGCCCGGTGCCCAACAGATCGCCAGATGCCGGCTAGGTAGATCATGTAGGGTGAGCCCGGCATATCCTCCAACGGCCTGGAGCCCGCCGTGCCGCACATGTCCCGCCGCCAGGTTCTCTCCCTGCTCCCCGCCGCCGGTCTGCTCGCCGTCGCCTCCCCCTCGCGCGCCGCAGTGGGAATCGATCACGCGCGGCTGCTCGCCAACACCGTGGCGATCTTCGCGGGGACCCCGGACGTCAACACCCGGCCCGAGGTCGCGGGCAAGCTCGCGGCGATTCTCGGCACCGCCAGGCAGCGGCTGGCCGCCATGGACCAGGCGGGCGAAGGCGAGCTGTTCGCCGGCCTGAGGCTCGGCACCGACGACGCCAACCTGCGGCTGGCCTTCCAGTACCTGTACGAGATCGCGCTGGCCACCCGCACCCCGGGCAGCCAGCTCATCGACGACCTCGCCGCCCAGCGGCGGGTCGCCGACGGCCTGTCATGGCTGCACGAGCGCCACTACGGCGACCAGTCGGCCGGCTACTACGGCAACTGGCACAACTGGGAGATCGGCATCTCCACCCACGTCAGCAGGACCCTGGTGCTGCTCGCCGACCGGTTACGGGAGGAACGGCCCGACCTGACGGCCACCTACATCGCCTCGATGGACGCCTACCTGCGCACCGGCAAGAACGGCGACGTCGACCTCGACTCGCGCTTCCACACCGGGGCGAACCTGGCCGACATCACCGCCAACCGGATCCTGCAGGGCGCGCTCACCGGCGACGACGCCCGCGTCGGCAAGGCCATCTCCGACCAGGCCACCGTCTTCGCCACGATCGACCCCTACAACCTGCGGCACGGCGTCACCGACGGCTACTACCGCGACGGCTCCTTCATCCAGCACCACTCGGTCGCCTACACCGGCTCCTACGGCCGCATCTTGCTGACCCGCGTCGTACAGACCCTCAAGATGCTCCAGGGCGCGACGGACGACGGCGGCGCCGACCTGGCCTCAGTGGTGTATCGCTGGATCGCCGACGGCTTCGCCCCGCTGATCTTCGAGGGGTGGATGATGGAGATCGTCAAGGGGCGGGCGGTCTCGCGCACCGCAACCGGCTACGCTGACGTCGGAGTGATCGTCGAGGCCATCGCCGACCTGGCCGATCACGTCGAGGCCGGCGACGCCCTCGCCCTGAAGAAGTACGTCAAGCACCTGCCGGCCGCCGACACGGCCGCCTTCGTCTCCCCGGTCAGCATCGCCGGCTACGCGGCCATCCGCGCCGACTCCGCCATCCCGGCCGCCGACCTGAACCCGCCCGAGCGCTGCGTGGCGTTCAACGCCATGGACAGGACCGTCCACCGCCGCCCCGGCTACGCCTTCGCCCTGGCGCGCAGCTCCGACCGGATCAGCAAGTACGAGTACATGAACGGCGAGAACCTCATGCCCTGGTTCCAGGGCGACGGCGCGCACTACCTATACCTCGCGGGCGAGGACCAGCGCGAGGTCTACGGCGTCGACTACTACACGGCCGTCTCGCCGTACCGGCTGGCCGGGATCACCGCGCCGGTGGAGGAGCGGCGGACCGTGCCCGAGCTGTACGGCCGGTTCTGGTACGACAACCCGGGGCATCCGCTGAACTTCACCTCCTCCTCGGAGTCCCAGAACACCTACGTGTACTTCCCCCGCGGCGGGAACGCCTTCTCCGGCGGCGCGACGCTCGGCGCGTACGGCGCGGCCGGCATGGTCCAGTCCGACGACGCCGCCTACACCGCCAAGCAGGCGGACATCCTGCCCGACGACTTCGTCGCCTACCGCAACGCCCGCGCGACCAGGTCCTGGTTCATGCTCGACGACGAGATCGTGGTCCTGGCAGCGGGCGTCTCCGGCCAGGGCGGCCGCGCCGCCGTGACCACCGTGGACAGCCGCATCGCCGCTCCCGGCGACGCGATCGCGCTCACCGGCGAGGGCTGGAAGGGCGGGGCCTGGCAGGCGGGCGACACCGCCCCACCGCGCTGGCTGCGCTACGCCAACGGCACCCGCGGCACCGCGGTCGGCTACGCCTTCCTCACCAGGCAGCCCGTCGGGGCCGGGCTGGAGACGGTGACCCGCAGCCGCAGAGCCGTGCGCACCGCCAACCCCGACACCAGCGTGACCAAGAACGTCTTCACCGCCTCGGTCACCCACCCCGCCACCGGCGATGTCCCCGCCCTCGCCTACGCCCTGGTCCCGAACGCCACCGAGGCACGCCTGCGCGGCTACGCCGACGGCCCGCTGACCGTTCTGGCCAACAACCGGCACGTACAGGCGATCAAGCACGAGACCCTCGACATCGTCGCAGCCAACGTCTTCGCCGACGGCCCCCGCCACGCCGGGCGCCTGCTCATCGACGGCCCCGCCTCGGTCATCGTCCAGTCCGGCGAACGCACGACCGTGGCCCTGTCCGACCCCACGATGCGACGCGACCGCGTCTCCGTCGTCGTGCACGGCGCACCTCTCAGACTCGGCACGGCCGACGAGGGGGTGACGGTGCGGCGCGTCCCGGGCGGCACCCTGATCCAGGCGACCACCCGCCACGCCCACGGCCGTACCTTCACCGCCACCCTCCGCTGACCCGCCCCTCGCCACCCGGGGCGTGATCCCTTGCGGCGGGATTTCGTGGCTGGCGCGTCACGCTGTGACTGCGTGATTCCAGCTCTGAGACCCGGAAGGCTTCTCGACCGCCTTGCCGATGGAGGCCTGAGGAGGGACGCGGTCGCTGTATGGGCTGCCGTACAGCGACCAACAAGAGCCTCTTCCAGCCTCAGAGGGGTCGTTTACCTTGGGGTGGATTCCCCGACCGGAGGCAGCGCTTCACCGGCGAAAGGCTCCAAGCAGGGGTCGACCTGGCGACCGCCGGTAGGGGCCAAATGAGGTCGATGCGTCACGCCGCCGGCGGCGCAGCCGAGCCTCCATACCAAATCCCATACGTACGGCCACGGCTTGACGCTTAGGCAGATCGGATTTCTGC
>NZ_JBAHWD010000038.1:0-88907 GCF_037044575.1 Nonomuraea sp. LPB2021202275-12-8
CAGGTCCAGCCGAGATACGGCGAAGATCGGCCGCGAGATCCGCGGCATTGCCAGGTCTCATTCATGAAGAGGACAGAACCACGCGTGTCAGCCCGCACCATCTCGCCGTCATAGGAGAGCTTCACCATGGCCAACGCACCTATCGTCGTCAGCCTGCCGATCGCCGATCGTCAGACCTCTTTCCATTTCTACCGTGACGGACTGGGCTTCGAGACCGTCGGGGAGCCGGCCGAGGACGGCGTCCCCGAACCGCTGCAGCTCGTTGTCAATGACGGGATGCGTATCATGCTGGTCCCGACGGACGGGTTCGGCTGGATGGCCGGGGACCGTGAGGTCGCACCCAACGGGCACAGCGAGTGCGTCATCAGCCTGTGCGCGGACACCGACGCAGGTGTTGACGAGATGGTTCAACGCGCGCACAAGGCGGGCGCCGAGGTTGTCACCGAGCCCGGTCAGCAGCCCTGGGGTTACGCCGGCGCCTTTGCCGACCCCGACGGCCATGTCTGGATGGTGACGTCGGAGGCGGTGTTCTGGCTGACGAGGTGAGCGTCCGATCGCGATCACAGGTCGGTCATGGCCGGTTCACCGCGCCGGGCTGATCAGTCCGCGCCATCTGTTGTCCGCTCCCCGTTGGCCGTAGTTTGGCGGCGCAGGTCGATGATCGGCTGCAGGAGCCACAGCCAGCAGGTGGCCAGCGCGGCCGCGGCGCCGAACACGATGGCGAGCCAGTTGCCGAGCACGACCTCGGCCACCAGAGCCATCGCGGCGGTGATCGCGATCGCCAGGGACACGGCGCCGGCCAGGCCCAGTTCGTTGGCGCGGTGCACGATCTTCTCCTTCAGCCCGGTACGAAACAGCAGCCGGTGCTGAACAGCGGGCGTGATGAAGCAGAGCGAGGCGGTCGCCGCCCCCGTCAACGCGATGAAGAACAGCCAGTGTCCCGAGGTGTCCACCTTGGCGAAGCCGCTCTGAAACGGCATCGCGAGCAGAAAGGCGAACAGCACCTGCACTCCGGTCACCATGACCCTCAACCCCTGCAGGAGCTCGGACAATTCACGGTCGATGCGTTCCTTGTGGCTTTCATCGACGCTGCTCTCCTCGGCCGTCACGGCAGAGGATTCGCCATCGGCGAGAAGACGGCTCTGGCTTTCCTGCCGGGGCAACGCCATCGGCCTGACACCTCCGTGAGTCTTCCGTGGCACTGCCACGGGCTGGATCCAGCGATCGTGTTCTCGGCTCGCGGCCTCCTCAACGCCCGCGACCTCACTGGCGGGGAGCCGCAGCTCCATGTGGGAGTGTCAAGGGTGCTCGAGCGGCAGCCCGAGTCCGGACGGTCCGCTGGTCGCCCTCGATGAGGTCATCGAACAGGGCGTGAAAGTGCGCCATGGCCTGCCGCAGTTCCTGTATCGGCACCCAACTGGCTGCGGCCCGCCCGCTGATCTCATGGGCTTGGCGGTAGTGCTCCAGGCTGCGGCTGTGTCGCAGCGACAGGTCGGACGCCTGCTGCGCGAAGTCCTCGGTGGCATAGCCGCGCTTGGCCATGACGGCTCTCACCAGTAGATCGGCCTCGCCGAGCGCGGGACTCGGCTCGTTCACGAAGCGCTCCTGCACCGCGGCCCACCTCTCGGCATAGCCGCGGCGTGCTTCGGGATCGAGCGGCTGTATGTCGAGTGGCCCTGATCCCGTTCGCCGGGCTCGCAGCTCACGCTCGGCCACCCTGCGGTCGCCCGCGGCGGTGACAGTGCGTTCGTATGCGGGGCCGAATCGCCGGCGAAGGCGATCTCGACGCCTGCGCAGCAAGAAGAAGCCGACGGCCGGCACAACCACCATCACCCCGGCGACGACGGCCACCCACATCACGCTCTCGGTGGTCACGACCGCCTCCGCCCGATGTCGCCAGCGCATCCCGCCCGAAGACAGGAACCCGGACACTGTCAGTCAACGCCGCTTGCCAGGATGTGGATATGGGCGTTCGGAGCAAAGCTCATCGCGAGAGCTGATCACCGCTCACGCCCTCGACGAGCCGAAGGCTCTTCGCACCAGGTCGCACAGGATCGGGGTGAGCAGCCCGGCGGCGAGGGCCACGGCCCAGCCGATCGGCGGCAGAGGCACGAGGACGAGCAGGGAACCCAGCGCGGGCACCAGGGTCACGAGCGCCTGCAGCGAGGCGGCGGCGGTCACGGCGATGAGGACCGCGCGGCCGCGCCACCAGCCGTGCTCGAAGGTCCAGCGGCGAGCTCGGGCGACGTAGGCCAGGGTCAGGCGGGCGAAGACGAGGGCGAGTACGGCCTGGGTGCGTACCTGTTCCTCGCTCCAGCCGAGCCGTCTGGCGACCTCCACAGCGGCGAAGACCAGCGCGCCGACGATGAGCGCTCTGACGGCGATGCGGATGAGGACGGGCCGGGCCAGCAGGCCATCACGGCGGGGTGGCGATGCCAGGGGGTCGGCGGCAGGGCGGTCGACGCCGAGGGCGATGGCGGGGATGCCGTCGAGGACCAGGTTGATCCAGAGCAGGTGAACAGGAAGCAGCGGGATGATCAAGTCTGGCCAGACGAGCAGGCCGACGATGACGAGGAAGATCTCGGCCAGGTTCCCGGCCAGGAGGTAACCGATCATGGAATGCACGTTGTGGCGGAGCCTGCGTCCCTCGCGGATACCGGTGACGATGGTGCCGAGTTCGCCGTTGGTGACGACGACGGCGGCGGCCTCGCGGGCCACGTCGGTGCCTTCGTCACCGGCCATGGCCACGCCGACGTCGGCGTGGCGCAGCGCGGGAGCGTCGTTGACTCCGTCGCCGGTCATGGTGACGACCTCGCCGTCCTCGCGCAAGGCGTGGACCAGGTCGAGTTTGGTGGCCGGGTCGACGCGGGCGATGACCCCGGCCTCGCGCAGCTGCAGGGCCCGATCAGGGCCGTTGA
Source organism: Nonomuraea sp. LPB2021202275-12-8 (assembly GCF_037044575.1). Classification (NCBI taxonomy): domain Bacteria; kingdom Bacillati; phylum Actinomycetota; class Actinomycetes; order Streptosporangiales; family Streptosporangiaceae; genus Nonomuraea; species Nonomuraea sp. LPB2021202275-12-8. Next base: position 2,919 of record NZ_JBAHWD010000038.1, read on the forward strand.
GTAACGCGCCGGTGATGACGGGGTCGGGGTGGATGCCGACCTCTTCGGCGACGGCGCGGGCGGTGTCGGCGTGATCCCCGGTGACCATGACCACACGGATGCCGGCGCCCCGGCAGTCGGCGACGGCCTGACCGGCCGAGGGGCGGATCTCATCGCGCAACCCCAGGAGCCCGACCGGCCGCAACCCGCCCGCGTCCAGATCTGTGGTGTTCTTCTCGGCGACCGCCAGAACCCGCAGCCCCCGTCCCGCGAGATCGGACACGGCCCGTGTCAGCCGATCGGTATGCTGCCCGGGCTCGCAGCGGGCGAGCACCACTTCGGGCGCGCCCTTGACAGTCAGAAGCGGGCCGTCGGTGATGACCGCCATGGACCGGGTCTCCGCGTCGAAGGGACGGCTCGCCAGGCGGCCTTCCCCCGGCGGGAGCCGGGTCCCGTGCTGCTCGGCCGCGGTCCCGAGTGCCACGTCGATGCCGTCGCCCAGGCCGTCGCGGGCGTCGTTGCAGCGCAGTGCGGCCAGCCACAGATCGGTTTCCGGGATCGTGACATGATCCACGACGGTGAGCTTGCCGGTAGTGAGCGTGCCGGTCTTGTCGGTGGCGATCACTGTGGTGGCGCCGAGTCCTTCGATCGCTGAGAGGCGGCGGACGATGAGGCCGAGCCCGGCCATGCGCTGGGAGCCCAGCGCGCGGGCGGTCGTCACGGCGGCGGCCAGGCTCTCGGGTACGGCGGCTATGGCCAGCGCGACTCCGGCCAGGATGATGTCGAGCAGGGCGGCCTCGCCGCGGACCACGCGGGTCAGGCCTAGGGCGATCATCACCACTGCTGCGGCGATCGCCAACATGCCGATCTTGCGGGACACCTGTGCCAGCTCCAGCTCCAGCGGGCCTTTGGTCCTGCCTTCGAGAGCGGAGGCGATCCGGCCCATCTCGGTATGGGCGCCGGTCTGTTCGACCCGTGCCAGGCCGGAGCCGCGCACCACGAGAGTGCCGGAGAACAGCGCGCCGTCGCGGTCCCCCAGCAGCACCTCCGAACCGGAGGCTCCATCGGCTGTCTTGTCTGCCGAGCGGGATTCACCGGTGAGTGTCGCCTCGTCCAGGCCGAGCGAGCTGGCTTCGAGCACGCGGGCGTCCGCCGGAATCCGATCACCGGCTGCTACTTCGATCAGATCGCCGGGTACGACTTCGGCCGCCGGGATTCGGCGGGTGATGCCGTCGCGGCGCACCTTGGCCATGGGCGCGGTGAGCGTGCGCAGTGCGCGGACGGCCTGGTCGGCTCTGGCTTCCTGGCTGACGCCGATGATGACGTTGACCAGCAGGATGGCCAGGATCGCGGCCCCCTCCGGGACCTCGCGGAGGACCAGCAGGGTGACCAGCCCGGCGATCATCAGCAAGATCGAGAACGGGTCGGCCAGCTGCCGCACGGCGCGGCCGAGCAGGGTCGGCGGACGAGGCTGTGGAAGCTCGTTCGCGCCGTGCTCGGCCAGCAGGCGTCCGGCCTCGTCCTCGGTGAGCCCGGACGTGGCATCCACAGTGGTCCTCATACCTGAAGCAGATCATTCACCGGCGCCCGGATCTGCGGGCGAAGGACACCTTCAGCAGGGACTTTGGTCCCGGCCTCAGCTTCCCCAGGCCGAGGGCAGCACAGGTTCGAGGCGGAACATCCCGCCGTGCACCTCGCCTGGCTCCTGTCCAGCGGAGATGCGGCCGGCGACCGCCCGGAGCACGTCAGTGGCCGTGATCAGGCCGACCAGCGCCTTTCCTTCGGCCATGACCGGTATGGCGTCGCAGTCCGCGTCGAGCATGGCCGCCACCACCTGGGGGAGCGGATCGGAGAGGTTCGCGCGTGGCATCCTGCGGCGGCCGAGCAAATTGCGCACCTGTCTGAGGGATTGCTGCTGCGGGCCGCCGGACCAGTCGGCGGCGAGGTCATCGCGGGTGATGACGCCCAGCAGGTCACGGTCGACGACCGGCAGGTGACGGATGCCCGCGCGGCGCATCAGCTCCCAGGCCATCAGCGGTGACTCATCGGGGGTGACGGTGACCAGGATGTGGGTCATCACCTGCTCGGCGGTCAGCTCTTCGACGCTCATGAGCTCCTCCTTCGGGACTTACGAGGTCGTACGGCGGGGAAACGGCTACGCGAGCAGATCGGCGGGATGAGGGCAGAACGGCCGCGGTGAGGTGACTTTCGGCCCTGCCTGGGAGACCAGGCGGCCGAGCAGGCTCGGGGGTATGAGATTCGATTCAGCCGGACTGCGGGTGCTCTCCCGCGAGCAGTGCCTCGCCCTGCTGTCTTCGACGTCGATCGGGCGGATCGTCTTCACCGATCGCGCTCTGCCCGCGGTGCAGCCGGTCGTCTTCTGCCTGAACGGCGAGAGCATCGTCATCCGGACGACGGCTGGGTCCAGACTCGCCTCGGCCACCCGGGATACCGTCGTGGCCTTCGAGATCGACGACTTCGACCCCCGGATGAGCACGGGCTGGTCGGTCACGCTGGTCGGACGGGCGCGAGCCGTACACGCCCCGGAGGAGATGGCCCACCTGGCCGAGCTGCCCCTGGCGCCGTGGGCGACGAACGGGCGTGATCACTTCGTCGTGATGCGTGCTGAGGAGATCTCGGGACGCCGCACGGCTCTAGCCGAGCGGGACGCTCCACCGCAGCCGGGTCCCGCCCTCGGGCGGTGATTCCGCGGCGAAGGAGCCGCCCAACTGCTCGGCCCGCTCCTGGAGGTTGCGCAGGCCGCTGCGCCGGCCGTCGCCGGGCAGCCCGACCCCGTTGTCGGCCACGCTGAGCGTGACCCGGCCGTCGGTCGCCTCCACCGCCACCTCGGCCTTGGAGGCCTGCGCATGGCGCAGGAGGTTGGACAGCGCCTCCTGAAGGACCGCCAGCAGGTGCTCGGCAACAGGCGGTGAAACCAGGGTGTCCAGTTGTCCCTCCATCACCAGGCCCGGCATGAAGCCCAGATGCCCGCGCGCCCCCTGCACCAGGTCCACGATCCGGGCCCGCAGCCCGGGGTCGCCGTCGGTGTGAGAGGTCTGCAGGCCGAAGATGGTCGAGCGGATCTGCCTGATGGTCTGGTCCAGCTCATCGATCGCATGCTGCACCCGGCTGGACGCCTCGGGCTGCTGCACCATGCGGACCGCGCTCATCAGCGTCATCGCGACCGCGAACAGGCGTTGGATGACCACATCGTGCAGATCTTTGGCGATCCGGTCGCGATCCTCCAGCAGGCTCAGCCGCTCAGCGTCTTCGCGCGCCTCGGCGAGCTCCATGGCGATGGCGGCCTGCCCGGCGAAGGCGTGCAGCATGTGCAACTCCGCGCGGCTGAACGGGGCTCGGCCCGAGCGTTTGGCCAGCGACAGCACGCCGCGCAGCGATCCTGCCGCGCCCAGCGGAACGGCTGCCTCCGGGCCGACGGTCAGGTGCTCGGCCATCATCCGGTGGAAGTCGCCGGCGGCCAGATCGGTGACCATGAGGGGCTGACCACTGGAGTACACGCTTCCCGCCAGGGACCCTGTCATCGTCGCCGCGGCCCCGACGAGCCGCTCCGCCCCCTGGCCGTCCGCGATCATCACCTCCAGGCCGTCACCGTCCTCGGCGGGCAGGAGGATCGCGGTGATGTCGGCGTCGGCCATCTGCCTGGCTCTGCGAGCCACCTGGGTGAGGACCTGCTGGACGCCCTGCCCGGACAGCAGGCTGGTGGTGATCTCCGAGGAGGCCTGCAGCCAGGTCTCCCTGCTCCTGCTCTCCGCGTACAACCGGGCGTTGTCGATCGCCACCCCGGCGGCTGTGGCCAGCGCGATGACGACGGCCTCGTCCTCCTCGTCGAACTCGGCGCCGCCGCGCTTCTCGGTCAGGTAGAGGTTGCCGAACACCTGGTCTCGGACCCGGAGCGGCACCCCGAGAAACGATCCCATGGGCGGGTGGCCAGGCGGGAAGCCATAGGACTCGGGATGATCGGAGATACGCGCCAGCCGCAGCGGCTGAGGCCGCTTGATGAGCAGGCCCAACAGACCGAGGCCGTGCGGCCAGTGCTCGATGGCGGCGATCTCCTCCTCGCTCAGCCCCACCGGGATGAACTGGATGAGCTCGCTCTCTCGCCCCACCATGCCCAGCGCGCCGTAACCGGCGTCGACCAGGGTGGTGGCGGTCTCCACGATCCGGTGCAGCACCGTCTCCAGATCCAGGTCGCTGCCCACCAGGACGACGGCTTCCAGCAGCGCATGCACACGGTCGCGGGTGGCCAGAACGGTCTCGAGCCGGACGCGGAGCTCGGTCAGCAGTTCGTCGAGCCGCATGTTAGGGATCAGCGGGCGCGGCTCATCGGGGGACATAGCAGGCAGTCTCGCACCAATACGCAGCGACGCCCACCCGCGAGGGGGGCGTCGCTGCCGGCGGTTACTTCAGCACCGGATAGGAGCGCACCAGTGCGGTACGGCCCCACATCCTGCCGATGCCGAGGGTGTCGCCGGCACCTGCCAGGGCCAGGCCGGCCAGGACGATGGCGTAGATGAGGTGCTCGTCCATGAACGGGTTGTTGGCCAGCGGCAGTTCGGCGGCCCACATGAAGACCAGCAGCACAGCGCCGGTGACCGCGGCGATCCGCATGCCCGCGCCCAGGATCAGAGCAACCCCGATGCCGAGCAGGCCGAGCATGAACAGCCAGTCGACCCAGGGCTGTCCGGCCAGGCTGGAGAAGAAGGCGCCAAGTGCGTTCTCGCCGGTCCCCTTGAGGAAGCCGGTGGTCGGGCTCCCGCCGGAGATCCAGGCCCTGTCGGCCGGCGTGGCCAGTCCCCAGCCGAAGGTCTTGTCGAGGAAAGCCCACAGGAAGATCCAGCCGATGCTGATCCGCGCGGCGGCCCAGACGTAGTCGACAGGCCGGGGCCCCGGCCCAGGGCGCGCGGCGTTCATGACGGGGGCGGACTGCCGTCCTTTGGTGATGGCCATCATCAGTTCCTCTCACTGCTATCCGTACGGAGATTTCTCACATCTCCAGCAGATCGCTTTCCGCGGCCCGCCATCAGGGCCGTAGGGCCGGTATCGAGGGGACCTTCGACCCTCATTCGCAGGGGTCCGCCCACCTTCGGTCGGGTAGCCGTCCGCGGGCACCCCGTCCTTGCGGCCGCTGTCCGGCGCTACGGCCGGACGACCGCGACCGCACAGCGGGCGTGGTGCAGGACGCCGCGGCTGACCGAGCCGAGTACGGCGGAGCCGATGGCGCCGCGCCCGTGGGAGCCCACGACGACCAGGTCGGCCCGCTTCGAGGCATCGGTGAGCACGTCGACCGGGTGAGCGGTGTAGACGTCCTCGATGACCGTGACCTGCGGGTACTTCTTCCGCCATGGCCGGAGCTTGTCCGCCGCGATCCGGCGCTGCATCGCGGCGACCTCGTCCATGTCGTAGTCGAGCTCGGGCATGTAGGCGTGCATCGGCCGTTGCCAGGCGAAGACGGCGCGCAGGGTGCCGGCGCGGAGGCCGGCCTGCTCGAAGGCATAGGCGATCGCGGCCTCGCAGGCCGTGGAGTCGTCGACGCCGACGACGATCTCGCCGTAGGTCGTTTCCGGGCTGGAACGAACGACGACGACCGGGCCGTGCGCCTGACCGGCCACGTGGATGCTCACCGAGCCCATGACGGCTCGCGCGAAGCCGCCCAGCCCCCGGCTGCCCACCACGACCTCGGCGGCGTCCTCGGCCTGAGCGCGCAGCATCACCGCAGGGGCGTCCTGGCTCACCTCGGTGGTGATGTCGAGGTCGGGCTGTCGCTTGCGCGCGGTCGTCTCCGCCTCGCCCAGGACTTTCTCCGCGCTCCGGTTCAACGCGTCGCCCAGGTCGGGAATGGGGTACTTCACGATCCGGTACGGCTCACGCTCCACCGCGAAGACGATGCGCAGCGGCGCCTTCGCGCGGGCAGCGTCGTCGGCCGCCCACTCCACGGCCGCGGTCCCGCCGGGCGAACCATCGGCGCCCACAACGATGACATGGCTCATGTTTCCTCCTTGTTTCTCCCATCTGACGCCTTATCTGCACTTCTCTCCAGGGCCGTAGGTCCCGAGCCTGCGGGCCTCTCGGCCATATCGGACCATCTGAACAGGGCGAACAATGAAAGGGTGCCTGCCATCGCCCCGCGTACGCCGCGTGGAGTGGAAGAGGGAGCGGGGAGCCGCACGCGGACACCGGCCGCCGCCAGGTGCGAGTCGTCCTGGCCCGTCTTCCCTTCGGGGAGCTTGTCCCCATTCGCCCCCTGACGATGTGGCTCCCCAGGGTCGTAAGTCCCGAGCACACGGGCCTATCGGCCATGTCCTGTCGCCGGGCCGCGGCAAATACTGAAGACCCGAGCCGTTCCCCACCCGTCAGAAGAGGAAACACTGATGTCCACAAGAGCAAGCGTCCCCGGCGACCTCGGCCAACGCGTCGCCTACCACCGCGAACGCCTGAGCCTGACCCGTGAGGACCTCGCCGAGCGGGCGGGCATGACAGCCGGATACGTCGAGTACGTGGAAGGCAATCCTGCCAACGTGACCCAGGGAACGCTGGTACGGCTTGCCGGTGCGCTGGAGACGAGCACCGACGACCTGCTCGGCGGCGGCACGAACGGCCCTCCAGGGTACGCCGGCGCGGTGACCAAGCCAGTCCTGAACGAGCTCGGCCCCGAGGAGTGCCTGCGCCTGATCGCCGCCGGAGGCATCGGCAGGGTGGCCTTCAGCGGCCCGTCAGGTCCGACGGTCCTCCCGGTCAACTACCGGATGCATGACGGCGCAGTCGTCTTCCGCACCCGAGCAGGCGGTCCGATGGACCAGAATCTCCGTACCAGGCTGGAAGGCGTCGAAGTCAAGATCGGCTTTGAGGTCGACTGGATCGACGAGGCCAAGCGCGAAGGCTGGAGCGTGCTCATCCAGGGGCCCGCCCATCACGTCACCTCGGACGAAACACCTGCTGTGTCTGGCGCTCGGGTGGACTCCTGGGCAGGCGGCGAACGTGAGCTCTACATCCGGATCATCCCGCACCAGATCACCGGCCGCCGCATCCGCGGCTTCTGACCCGCGCCACGACTTCGCTCCTCGCCATCGAACTGGGGAAGCACCATGCCAGACGAGTACGACGTTCTGCTGCGTGACGGCGGTATCGCCCACCTGCGCCCGCTGCGGCCCGATGACGGTAAGGCGTTGCACGGCCTGGTCGACCGGTCCTCCGAACGCTCGGCCCACCTGCGCTTCTTCGCCGGAGGCACAGCAAGCGCCCACCGCTACATGGACACCGTCGCAGCACCCGGATACCGGGGCCACGCCCTGGTCGCCACCGTGCACGGACAGGTGGTCGGCATCGCCGAGTACATCCCCGACGACGACGGCGACGAAGCCGAAATGGCGATCCTGCTCGACGACGCCGTGCACGGCCACGGGCTCGGGACGCTGCTCCTGGAGCACCTGGCCCTGGACGCGGCCGATCACCAGGTGCGCGTGCTGGTCGGCGACGTCCTGCCCGAGAACAATCCGATGATCCACATGCTGCGCGACCTTGGCATGGACGTGAAGCTGCGCTTCGACGACGGCGTGGCCAAGCTCCGTATCTCCCTGCCTCCTACCGCGCACCTGCAGATGACCATCGATTCCCGCGATCACCAGGCCGAGCGCGCCTCGCTGACCCGGGTGCTGTCCCCCCGCTCGGTAGCGGTGATCGGCGCGAGCCGTGATCCGTCCGGTGTCGGCCACCGGGTGCTGCGCAACCTCATCGATGCGGGCTTCCCAGGGCCGATCTATCCCGTCAACCCCAAGGCCGACCAGGTGGCAGGGCTCACCGCCTTCCCCGACATGCATGCCGTACCCGCTCCTGTGGACCTGGTCGTCGTCGCCGTCCCCGCCCTGAACGTCCTGGATGTCGCGCGCGATTGCGCCGCCGTGGGCATCACCGGGCTGGTGGTCCTCACGTCAGGCTTCGCCGAGGGCGCTCAGCCCGGCGCGGAGAAGGAGCTGCTGCGGATCTGCCGCGCGGCCGGCATCAGACTGGTCGGCCCCAACTGCCTCGGCGTCGTCAACACCGCTGCCCGGCTCAACGCCAGCTTCCTGTCGGCCGCACCCGCCACCGGCCGGATCGGCATGTTGTCGCAGTCCGGCGCGGTCGCCGCCGCCGTGCTCGACCGGCTCGCCACCCTGGGCACGGGTGTCTCCTCATTCGTCTCCGTCGGCAACAAGGCCGACGTGAGCGGCAATGACCTGCTGGAGTACTGGGAGGACGACCCCGACACCGACGTCATCGCGCTCTATTTGGAGTCGTTCGGCAACCCCAGGAAGTTCACCCGCATCGCCCGCAGGGTCGGCGCCCGCAAACCGGTCCTGCTGGTCAAGAGCGGCCGCTCCGATGCGGGCGGCCGGGCCGTACGCTCGCACACGGCCGCCGCGGCCACTCCGGACGCGGCAGTCGACGCCCTCGTCGAAGCCTCCGGTGTGATCCGCGTGGACAGCGTCCAGGACCTGCTCGACACCGCCCGGCTCTTCGCTGCCCAGCCTCTCCCCCACGGACGAAGGGTCGCGATCGTCGGCAACTCCGGCGGGCCCGAGGCGATGGCCGCAGACGCCTGCGAACGACATGGCCTGATCGTCGCCGAACTCGCCGCCGCCACACAGCGCAAGCTGTCGCAGCGGCCCTCGGCTGCCGTGGGCAACCCCGTCGATCTCACCGCCGACGCCGAGACCGGCGAATTCGCCCTGGCCATCGAGGCACTTCTGGCCGACGCCGAGGTCGACATCGTGCTCGTCGTCTATACCCCGCCCTTCGGCTCCGGCCGCGAAAAGACCGAGCAGGTCATCGCCACCGCCACCCAGCACACCGACAAGACGGTCCTGGCCTGCGTCGTGGGACACGACGCCCTCATCGACGGCCGCATCCCGAGCTACGCCTTCCCCGAGCAGGCGGCAGGCGCCCTGACCCGCGTCGTGCATTATGCGGAACGGCGGAAGCAGCCCGTCGAAGAGACCGCGCCCGCCAGGCAACGTGACGTTCTGGCCGCGCGCGAACTGGTGCGAGCCGGACTCGATGGGCACCCAGACGGCCGATGGCTGGAGCCGTCGGCCGCAACCCGGCTGCTGCGCTGCTACGGCTTGGACGTGACCGATTCCGTCGAGGCCGATGGCCCGCAGAGCGCTGCCGAGGCCGCCGAGCTGGTCGGGCTGCCCGCCGTGGTCAAGGCCACCGGGCCCGAACTGGTACACAAGAGCGATGTCGGCGGCGTCCGCGTCGGCCTGACAACGTCGGACGACGTACGGCAGGCCTATCGGGACATGGCCGAGTCGGTCGGGCCCGTCATGACCGGCGCGATCGTGCAGCGCATGCTGCCGAGCGGCGTGGAGATCATCATCGGCGGGGTGAACTACCCGACGTTCGGTCCACTCGTCATGATCGGTATGGGCGGCGTGACCGCGGACCTCCTCGCCGACCGCGCGTTCCGAGTCACACCCCTAACCACCACCTCCGCCACACGAATGATCGCAGAGCTGCGCTGCGCGCCGCTGCTGTACGGCTACCGCGGAAGCCTCCCCGTGGACACCGCCGCACTCACCGAGCAGCTCATCGGAGTCGGACAGCTCCTGGAGGACCTGCCGGAGGTGGCCGAGCTCGATCTCAACCCGGTCATCGTCACACGGCACGGCGCAACCACCGTGGACGTCCGCATCCGGCTCTCCCCCGCCCCACCGATCACCTCACCACTACGCCGCCACCTACGCTGACTGACACGAAGCCTTGCTGGGCCGGTCGGTCGGCCGTTCCACCTGCGCTGTCAACGAGGTCGGCTCCTCGGCCGCGGCGCAGCAGCCGGGCGGGCCTTCCGACCTGATGGAACGCCTGCTTTCCACGGCGATGTACGGACTGGCGGCCCACGGGTTAAGTCGACATCCCACAGGAAGGCTTCCGGGTGGGCTCGGCCGGGGCGGCGGACGCTGTGCCCGGCCACCGCGGCCGGCCCCACGACCGGATCGCCTCCCAGCCCCTGTGGTCCCCGGCAGCGACGCCGCCCGCTTCCACACCCCCCGACCTGCCCGCGGGCCGGCGACCGCATGCGAACGGGCGGCCGTCCGATCACGGACGGCCGCCCATCAGAGCACTGTCATCGCGCGGAAGACGAGGGCTCCAGCTGGTCGTCGTGGCAGTTGCGCGGCGCGCTCACCGGGTTGCAGCGCACCACGCGTCCACCGGGGAGCTCGGCCACGAAGTCGCTGTCGTACCGGGCCGCCATGCCGACGCTCGGAAAGTCCGTCGTCACCATCTGCGCCCCGCTGGCCAGAGCGGTCTGGACCCGGCTGAACTCCTCGCCGATGACTGTCTTCAGCGGCTCGTCCGAGCGCGTGCGTACGATGTAGCCGCGCTTGACCAGGTCCCGGATGGTCGCCTCGTTGGCGCCGCGCGGGTCGTTCACCATCGTGATCGCCGCGTCCGCGTCGCCGGGGTTGCCGCGGGTGAAGACCGCGCGGCCCTGGAGGCTGGGGTGCCCGTCGAGGTACATGTCGCGGATCGTGCCGGGGCCGCCGTTGTCGAAGAAGAACATCACCTTGCCGCGCGCCCAGTCGACAGTGGGCCAGCCGTTCTTCAGGATCGACTGCTCCAGCGTCTGGCCGGGCCGTCGCAGGTCGTCGGCGGTGATCAGCTGCGATTCGGAGAACACGGAGCGGATCTCCTGGTCGATGCCGTCCAGCAGCGGACGGTCCCACGGCGGGCTGACCGCGCCGCCCAGCCGCTCCCAGCGGTCGTCGGTCTGCTTGAGCTCCAGCTGCATGACGATCGGCACGTGCCGCGGATGAGCCTGTGACCAGGTCTTCACCTGCTGAAGGCAGATCACCAGGGTCCGGCACGTGGAGTTGTAGTCCTGGTCGGCGACGTGCACGACCTTCATGCCGGGTGCGGCCATGGCCGGGTCGTCGATCGGGCCGAGGCCGGCCTGCTTTCGGGCGAGCGGGTGCCGGTAGAGGCCGCCGTCGGGGTCGGGCAGCAGGTCCAGTTCGAGAGCGCGTACGTTCTGCCGGCCGAGAAGATCGGCGATCGACGCGTGCGAGTAGAAGCCCCACGACGGGTAGCCGGGGTCGATCTTGATCGACTCGGCCAGCTCGGCGCCCTGCATCTCACGATGGAAGGCGTTGTGGGCCCCCATGAACTGGATCTGGTTCATTCGGATCTTGCCGGCGGGCGAGGTGGCACTCGCCGATGTCGCGGCCTGGTTCGTCTGCTGCGCCGAGACGGCGGCCGGCACGACGGCGGTCGTGAAGACCGTGGCGAAGGCGGCGGCGAGCATGACGCCGAGGCGGGCACGGGTGATCATCAGTCCTCCATAGGTGACAACCCCCGCAGGTTAGAAGGCCGCCGTGTCCCTCCAGTGCCTTCCAGGCTCCGAGAGATCACCGGAAACATGAATCTTGTCCGAATTAGGCACATCGCCCCGTTATGTCCGGGATCGACGATGTCGTCGGAGGACGATCGCGGCCCCGATGACCGCGCCACTGGCTGTTCGGTTGCTGATCAAGCCCCGACACGGACCCGGGTGCCGGTCCCGTACATGTGTGCGCGTACTTTGGATCGCATGGGCTTGATTGGACGCTTGTCAGGCTTCTGGTTCGGCAAGCGGGGGCGCTATGGCAGGACCACGGGGTAGCGCCTCGATCTCGGGCGCGGCGATCGGGTCGTCTCGCCTGGATGATCTGCTGATTGAAGCCGTGTTCAGCACCGGGGCCCATTTCGGCATCGTGTACGTCCTGGACGCAAGCCGTCAGCTCCTGCAGATGGAGACGGCGATAGGGATTCCTGCCACCATCGCCCGAACGTGGGCCAGGGTCAGGACGAACGATTCCGTTCCGGTTGGGGTCTCGGTGCGTGAGCGGCGGCTGGTCTGGCTCCGCGACAGGATGGCCCTGGCCCGCGGGTTCCCGGCGGCGGCGCTGTCGCTGCCGTATCACTTCGCGGTGGCCGCCTCGCCGATCTGCTCCGGCGGTGCCGTCTGGGGCGGGTTGGTCCTGGGGTGGCCCACGGCAGGCGCGTCCGAGCTCACCCGCCGTCAGCTCGACGTCATCGACGATATCTGCGCCAGAATGGGCGACCTTCTCCGCCAGGCGGGTGAGCGGGGCCGGCCGATCACTCCAAAGCCCCTGCCCCGGATCCTGGACCCGGTTCACGCGCACAGGCCGGGCCCATACGCCGGCCTGACAGCGCTCACGTGTCTCACCTCCCTGCCCGAGGGCTACTGTCACCTGGACGGGCACGGGCGGGTGACGCTCGTCACCGCACCGGCCGCGGAGCTACTCGCCGCGAAACCGTCCGAGATGATCGGGCAGCGCCTGTGCAAGGCACTGCCATGGCTGGACGACCCCCTCTGTGAAGACCGCTACCGGGCCGCGATCGTCAGCCACCAGCCCACACGGTTCACCGCCCGCCACCCCGACGGGCGGCAGCTGTCGTTCCAGTGCTATCCGAGCCTGCCCGGCGTCACCATCCGGATCACGCCCGCTACCACGCCCGAGGCCTCCGTCGACGATGCCGGCCGGCATCCGCAAATAATCGGGCTGCACGACATGCTGCACCTGGCGACCTCCCTCGCGCGGGCGATGACCGCGCAGGACGTGGTGGACCTTGTCGCCGACCACGCCATGCCGGCCTGCGACGCCCAGGCGATGGCCATCCTCACCTGGCAGAGCGGCCGGATACACGTGGCCGCCTCGCGCGGCTACAGCCGCCGGGGTATCGAACAGTTCAACGGCCGCCCGGTGGTCCATCCGGTCCGCTGGACGCGCGGCTACGACGAGGGTAGAGCGGAGTTCTACGCCACCTGGGACGACTTCCGCCAGACCTACCCCGACGCCATCCGCGTCGATGACATGGGCGCCTGGGCGCTCCTGCCACTGGTCGCTCAGGGGCGGTCCATCGGCACGTGCGTCCTGGCCTACGACCGTCCCCATCGGTTCAGTGACAGCGAGCGGGCCACGCTCACCGCGCTCGGCTGGCTGATCACCCAGGCGTTCGAGCGGGCCTGGCTCTACGACGTCAAGCACCAGCTCGCCCAGGCCCTGCAGTCGAGCCTGCTGCCGCACGCGCTGCCCCAGATCCCCGGCCTGGAGGTGGCCGCCCGGTACGTGCCCGCCACCCCCGGCATGGACATCGGCGGCGACTTCTACGACCTGATCCGGCTCAGCGACACCGAGGCCGCGGCCGTCATCGGCGACGTGCAAGGCCACGACATGACCGCCGCAGCACTCATGGGCCAAGTACGCACCGCCATCCGCGCCCACGCCACCGCCGGCGCCGACCCGGGCGAAGTGCTCGCGCACACCAACCGGCTGCTCACCGAGCTGGCCCCGGATCGCTTCACCAGCTGCCTGTACGTCAGCTTCGACCTGCGCCGGCGCGCCGCCGGCCTGGCCAGCGCGGGACACCCGCCGCCGGTCCTCGGCCTGCTCGGCGCCCCGACCGAGGTCATCGACACCTCCCCCGGCCTGCTGCTCGGCATCGACCCCGACACCGAGTACGTCACCACGGACCTGAACGTGCCACCCGGCGCGGTCATGGTCCTCTACACCGACGGCCTCATCGAGCAGCCCGGCCACGACCTGGGCGAGTCCATCGCCGACCTGGCCGCCCGCTTCACCCCCACGCCCACCCAGTCCCTGCACGACCTGGCCGACTCGCTCATCGGGCCGACCACGAACGCACAGCGTACGGACGACACCGCCGTCCTCCTCCTGCGCAACACCGCGACACCCCCATGATCAGCCGACAGGCTTCCAAGGTGTCCGGCCCCCGGCCGGACGGTGATCGTTTCCTCCGTCAGAGGGATCGGGGCAGGCCGAAATGGGGGAAGACGCTGGTGTCACGAAACCAGGTGATCGCCGAGACCCCCTGCACGGTGGTGGTAAGCACCAACATCCCGTACGACCGGGCGATCGAGGCGTTCTGGCACGGCAGGTAGCAGCCGAGCGCCGGTTGCCCGTTGGCGCGCGTGGGCACGGCACGCAGCGCGGCGCCCCGGCGCATCTCCGTGTACCGCAGGAAGTCGCCGATCGCGATCGGGCCCTGATACTGGTAGGGCTCGGGCGGCATGGTGAGCCAGGCGTCGTCGGTCAGCAGCGAGACGATCGCGTCGGTGTCACCCGCTTCGAGGGCGGTCGCGAACAGGCCGGCCAGCTCGCGTTCCCGCGGTGACGGGGGCGCGAAGACCTCGTCCCAGCCTGCTTGGAGGGTCGTGCGGGCGCGTTGCAGCAGGCCCTTCACCGAGGTGGGCGTGCTGTCCAGCATTCGCGCGGCCTCGCTGAGACGGAACCCGAGGACGTCGCAGAGCACGACGGCGGCCCGCTGGCGGGGCGGAAGGCGCTGGAGCAGCACGGTGAACGCGACGCCGACGGTCTCACGCTTCTCGTAGCGGGCCTCCGGGCCGACGGGCGCGGTGAGCGCGTCGTCCAGCAGGCTGTCGGGGTACGGCTCGAGCCAGAGCGGTTCGGCCAGCCGCGTGGGTTCGGGGAGCTGGTTGGCCGCCTGCTGGGGGCGGCGGGCGTTGTCACGCAAGGCGTTCAGGCTCCGGTTGGTCGCCGGGGTGTTCCTTCCAGCCCGGTCGCCGGTGAACAGAGAGCTCAGCATCGCTCGCCGCTAAGGCCGCCTGTGCCTGCGAGGTGGACGCGGTGGTCTCACCTCGCCGCATTCAGGCCGCCGACCGCCGCGACTTCGGCACGTCCTGGTCCGCCTGGTGGGGCTGCACGAGCACTGGCGCGTCCGACACCACCACGACGGAGTACGGCAGGCTCGGGGGCCGGACGTCGGAATCGACCAGGTCCTCCAGGGTCGGAGACTGCGTGCGCTGCGGGGGAATGACCAAACGGAACGGCCCCAGCGGCTGACCGCCCTCCGCGCAGAACGTCAGCTCGACGTGGGCGTTGCCGGAGCTGACATTGAACAGGCTGAGCTGGTCTCCGGGCATGCACCCGTCGGTGATCGCCATTTTCCAGTTCCCCACCAAGGTGCTCATGCGCGACTCCTGTCTCCTTCTGCGGCAGTCGTCCTGCTACCCCGACGCGGGGGGATCTACCTCGGAGTCGCGCTTGTAGTGCCCGCCGGGGTGACCAGCCTGGCCCCTGCGCGGCTCGGCCGTCACCTTTCCTGCCCGGGCTGCCGGCCAACTGGCTCAGCGGCGGATGCGGTAGCGGATGTGGGTGGCCTCGGGTGTGTCGATCACCCGGACGATCTCCAGCTCCACGCGCGACGGCAACACCTCGAACAACCGCTTGCCGCCGCCGAACAGGACCGGGATCTGATGGATCTGCACCTCGTCCAGTACCCCGGCCTCGATCGCCCGCTGCGCGGTGTAGGCGCCGATCACGTGCACGTTCCGGTCCCCGGCGGCGGCTTTCGCCTGTGCCATCGCGCTTTCGATCCCGTCGGTCACGTAGGTCACCAGCGGATAGTTCGCGACGGACGGGTCGGGCGGCCGATGACTGGGCACGAAGATCGGGACACCTTGACCGTTATGATCGCCACCCCAGTGATCGACCTGCTCTGCCGTGCGCCGTCCCGCGACGACCGCGCCTGTCGCTGCTATCTCGCCGAGCACCTCCCCGGCCGGCCCGGACTTTCGGAACCCCCCGTCCGGCATGAGGCCCCATTCGTGCAGCCGGACGAAGCCGTCGCCACCCGGGTTGCCCGGCTTGTCGTTCGGGCCCGCGATGTATCCGTCGAGTGACATCGACATGGCAAGCACTGATACCGACACTCTGACCTCCTGCGGTCTCGATCCGAACTGGTCGCCGGTCGGCGCCCATGCTCGTCGTCCTGGCCCGAGCGGTGAGCCGACGGCCCCGCCCGGCGACGTACCGCACCGAACAACGCCCTGCTCAAGGAGCCTTCGGTGGAGCACGCTCCTACTGGAAGATCCCCAGTATCGTGGACCGCGGGTGACACAACCGTGTCAGTCTGGGGACACCCGCCTCCGGACGAGAAAGAGGTGTCATCCGCGTGCTGACCGTCGAGTTGCTCGGGCCGCTGCGCGTTTCGGTGGACGGGCGGCCGGTCGAACTGCCTGCCGGGCGGCCGCGCTCGTTGCTGGCCGCGCTGGCGATGTCGGCGGGCCGAACCGTCCCGACCGGCAGGCTGGCGACCGCGGTATGGGGCACGGAATCCGGCGGCGACCCGGGTGCCAAAGTCCGGACCAACGTCAAGCGGCTGCGCCGCGCCCTGGGGCCCGCCGCGGGCCGGCTGATCCAAGCCCGGCCGGGCGGCTACCTGCTGGCGGCCGAGCCGGACCAGGTCGACGCGCTGCGCTTCGACCGTTTGCTCGACGAGGCCGCGGCTGCGGCCGACCGGTCCAGGCTGGTCGAGGCGCTGGCGCTGTGGCGTGGCATCCCCTTCGACGGGATCGCATCGGACTGGCTGGAGCAGTTCGTGGCCCCGTCGCTGCAGGAGCGCTACCTGACCGCGCTTGAGCGCCGGGTCGACCTGGACCTCGCGCGAGGACCACATCCCGACCCGGCCCACCTGGCCGAGGCCGCCGAACAGCACCCACTGCGGGAGTCGCTGTGGGCGCGGCTGCTGCGGGTTCTGGACTCGGCCGGCCGTCCCGCCGAGGCTCTGGAGCGGTACGAGACGATCCGGCGCCGGCTCGCCGAGGAGTTAGGCGCCGACCCCAGCGCCGAGCTGAGGCAGGCCCACGCCGACCTGCTCGCCGACGGCGCCCCGCCGGTCGGGGGCGCGGTACCCCGGCAGCTGCCTGCCGGCGTGGACACGTTCGCCGGGCGGGAGGCCGAGCTGGCGGCGCTGGACGCGCTGCTCGGCCCGCCGGCCTCGGCCAAGTCCGGGTCGCCGCGGATCGCGGTGATCGCCGGTACGGCCGGCGTCGGGAAGAGCACGCTGACCGTGCACTGGGCGCACCGGGTCGCCGAGCGTTTCCCGGATGGTCAGCTCTACGTCGAGCTGCGCGGATACGACCCGTCGGGGCAGGCCGTGCCGGCGGAGGCGGCCATCCGGGACCTCCTTTCTGCCATGCGGGTGCCGCCGCAGCAGGTCCCGGACGGCCTGGCCGCGCAGGCCGGACTCTTCCGCAGCCTGCTGGCCGACCGGCGCATGCTGATACTGCTGGACAACGCCCGCGACGCCGGCCAGGTCGCCCCGCTGCTGCCGGGGGCGCCCGGTTGCCTGGTGGCGGTCACCAGCCGGGATCAACTCGCCGGACTGGTGATGACGTACGGCGCGTACCCGATCACCCTCGACCTGCTGCCGCCGGACGAGGCAGAGCGACTGCTGGCCCGTCGGCTGGGCGACGACCGGATGGCAGCCGAGCCTGAAGCCGCCGAGGAGATCGTCCGCCGATGCGCCGGGCTGCCGCTCGCGCTGGCGATCGTCGCCGCCCGCGCCGCGCTCCATCCCGCACATCCGCTCGGCGCCCTCGCCGGCGAGCTCCGGGACGCCCTCGGCGCGCTGGACCACGCCGCCAACGTACGGGCGATCTTCTCGTGGTCGTACGAGCCACTCGGCGAGCCGGCGGCGCGGCTGTTCCGGCTGGTCGCCGGGCTGCATCCCGGTCCCGCCACGGCGATCGCCGCCGCCAGCCTCGCCGGCGTCCCGTTGTCGCGGGTGCGGGCGCCGCTGGCCGAGCTGGTCCGCGCCAGCCTGCTCACCGAGTACGCCCCGGGCCGCTACTCGTGCCACGACCTGTTGCGCGCCTACGCCTCCGAACTGTGTCAGACGGACGACACCGACCGGGACGCTGCGCTGCAGCGCGTCGTGGACCACTACGTCCATACGGCTGACGCCGCCCAGCGGCTGCTTGGCGGGGACATGCGGGAGGACGTCGAGACCGTCGGCCCCAGCGTGCCGGGCCCGGGCGTCTCGGTGACCGACTTCGCCGGACGCGACGAGGCGATGGCCTGGTTCGCGGCCGAGCGCCCCGCCCTGCTCGACGCGCTGAAGCTCGCCGCCGACCTGGGCCTCGACCGGCAGGTCTGCGACCTGGCGCGGGCGATGTCGGTCTTCCTGCACGGGCGGGGCCTCTGGCATGAGCGGGCCGAGACCCAGCGGGCCGCCGTGGCCGCCGCCCGGCGGCTGGGCGACCCGGTGGAAGAGACCCGCGCGCACCGCAACCTGGCCTTCGCGCTGGCCGACCTGGGCCACTTCGACGAGGCTCACCACAACCTCGACGTGGCCTTGGAACGATCACGTGACGACCTCGCCGGTCAAGCGTGGACGCACTACCGCCGCGACGTCTTGTACACCCTCCAGGGCCGGGAGGCCGACGCCCTCGACGCCGCCCGCCGCGCCCACGACCTCTTCGACCGGCTCGGCGACCAGGTCGGTCTGGCCATCGCGCTCACCGACCTCGGCTGGCACCACGGCCGCCTCGGAGAACACGACCATGCCCTCTACCTGTGCGAGCGGGCCCTCGCCCTGCACCAGAGGCTCGGCAACCTCGCATACGAGGCCCATACATGGTCGTGCCTGGCCGACATCCGCCTCCGGTCGGGTGCCCCCGCCGAGGCCATCGCCTGCTACCGCCAGGCGCTGGATCTGTTCCGGAAATTCGAGGACCCGTACGCCGAAGCCAGCACCCTCGCTCACCTCGGCGCCTGCCACTACCTCGCCGGCGACCACGAGGCCGCGCAGGAGCAGTGGTGCAGCGCCCACGCCCTGCTCGGCGACCTCGCCCCCTCCGCCACCGACCAGACCCACACCCAGCTGGCGATCATCGACAAATCCGCAGCCGACGCCTTCCGTCGGGGCCGCTGACTCGGCCAGTGGGCTCCACATCGGCCTGCCCTTTCGCCGACGGCGGGGTCCGCGGCCATCAAGAAAGAAGGCCGGCGTCCGGGGCAGTCCAGTCGATCACTTGACATGCACGGCTATGAACCGCGCGCACTCCATCGACTCGGTATGCGTGGTGTCCACCTCCTGGTCATAGGCCACGCCGTGGTGGACCGCCTCCGCCTGGGACGCGGCCATCCCGGTGACCCGATCGCCTCGTGCGACCTCACGGCCTGCTGCGACCGCGCTGTCGCACCTCACACCGACCCACAGCACGTCCAGTCCGGCAAGAGCGTTCCGCCACCGTTGCTGGGACGCTGCCCCACCCAGGAACACGTCATCCACGATGATCCGAGCACCCGAACGGGCCATTGCGGCGATCCCCGCCGCCCATGCGGCATCCATGGTCTGGAATTCCGGCCCGACGGTCACGTGGCCGTCAAGGGCGAAGTCGATCCCCGCATCCGATCCCTGCATGGAGGCGGGCATCGCGTCGACCAGGGTGTCGACCGAGAAGGCAAGCCATGGATCCGGCAGGATCGCCTGCAAGCACCGGGCGATCCCGGACTTGCCCGAACTGGAACCACCGTTGAGGACGATCACCTGAGTCATCACCGCGTCATGGTACGAGGTACCGCCCGCGGCAACGCTCACAACGCATTTCCTCGAACCTGCACCACCTGCCACGTCCCCTCAACGCTGCCGCGACACGCAGCGAGATGCACGATGCTCCAGCTGGACCTGGTCCACGTTCCCCGCCTGGTGCAGATCGAAGACAACACGCGAGAGCGGCCGACCGCATGCAGTGGCTCGGCGAAGTCGCGCCATCAAGGAGAGCGGGGTGTCGTCGAGGCTCTTTCCTGAGTGGCTGTCCCTTCCAACGATCTTTTGGAGAGCGATCTCTGCGCAAGGGCGGGCCATGATGAGAATGGTGCCCTACATGCCCGAATACCCGATCTGGACCTGAGCATGGTGCTCATCGCGATCGCCGACCACACCGAACGCCGAGTGGACCTCATCAACAGCCTTCTCGACGAGATGACAAACCGCGGTCTCTCCAACTCGCGGACGCCGTCGCCCTGAGCGAGTAGCCGGGTCAGGGCGATCTGCGCCGACGTGACGTCGGGCCTGGGCGGCGACGGCCTTGCACGCGTCGACGATGCAGAGCTGAACGGCGGTGACGGTGAAGGCCGGGGTTTTCCTCCCTGCCGCCATCCTGGTCAGTATCGGGCGGAGCAGCGGAAACTGGTCGCCTCCGCGGTGCTGCCGTGTCCCTTGTACCGTGGCACCTCAGGCCAGACGCACAACGGCCTGGTCATGCCGGAGACACTCTGACCAGGCAGGCTGTCCGGAGCCTTGCCCTGTTCGACCCACGCGACCAGCGCGGCCAGCGGGTCGGTCGGGGCCGCGCCGGAGCCGCCTCCGCAGTGATCGACGCCGGGGGCCATGAACAGGCGGGCGAACTGTCCGGTGCGCTGCGGGCCGCCCATCTTCCTGACGACCCGTTCGTAGTAGTCGATGGAGCCCTGCCCGAAGATGAGGCTGTCCGCCCAGCCGTGCCAGATGATCAGCTTGCCGCCCGCGGGGATGAAGCGATCCCAGTTGATGGCCGGTGCCGCGGACACGATGCCGTCGTAGTCGTCCGGGAAGCGCTGGGCTTCCATCAGCCCTTGCCTGCCGCCCGTGGAGCAGCCGTTCCAGTACGCGTAGGCGGGCGACTCCCCGTAGAAGGCCCGGGTCACGGCCTTGCCTTTGACGGTCAGCTCGTGCAGCGATCGGAAGGCGAAGTCCTCGATCAGGTTCCACTTCATGCCTGTGGGAGACCAGGCCCAGTCTCCGCCGGAGCCGGTGTGCCCGGTGTCCGTGGCCGCCGCGGCGTACCCCGCGCTCGCGGCGTCGTCCGGGAAGGAGACCGACCCGGCGTATCCGCCGCCGCCCACGCCCTGGAATCGCCCGTTCCAGTTCCCGACGGGCAGTGAGACGGCGATGTTGATGCTTTGGGGGACGACCAGGGCGACGTGGCAGATGGCCGGGGAGGTCGTGGCCTCCTCGGCGCTGGTGACGCGGGTCCCGTCGGTGAAGGTCAGTTCGGTCAGGCTCGCGCATGACCTGGCCGGCGAATTGCGGTGTCGGCTGCTCGGTCAGCCGACCCCGAGGAGGGCGTGGGCCCGCGCGCGGTCGGCGCGGAACTCGGAGGTGGGGCTGCGGTGCACGATCTGGCCCTTCCGCATGACCGTCACCTCGTCCGCCAGGCGGAAGGCCAGGTGGAGGTCCTGCTCCACGAGCAGGGCGGAGATGCCCTCGCCGCGCAGCCCGTCGAGCAGGTCGGCGATCTGGGTCACGATGGCGGGCGCGAGGCCGTCGGACGGCTCGTCCAGCAGCAGCAGGCGGGGGGCGCGCACCAGGGCCCGGCCGATCGCGAGCATCTGCTGTTCCCCGCCGGACAGTTGGTCCCCGCGGTGAGCACGGCGCTCGGCGAGCCGGGGCATCAGCTCGTAGATCCGCTCCACCGTCCAGGTCTGGCGGGAGCGACCCCGGCCGGCGGCAAGACGCAGGTTCTCCTCCACCGTGAGGGGGGCGAACACGCGACGGCCCTGCGGGACGATGGCCACGCCGCTGCGAGCGACGGTGTGCGCGGCGACGCCGGCCATTTCGCGGTCGCCGATCCGGATGCTGCCGGAGTAGGGCTTGAGCAGGCCCATGATGGCATGGACGAGGGTGGTTTTGCCCGCGCCGTTACGGCCGAGCAGCGCCACGACCGCGCCCTCGGGCACCGTGAGGTCGACGCCGTCAAGCACAGTGGTGCCGGCGTAGCCGGCGCGCAGCTCGCGCACGGTGAGCACGTCCGTCATCGAGGGTCTCCGGTGAAGAGGTCTTCGGTTCTGGCGGCGCCGAGGTAGGCGCTGCGCACCGCGTCGTCGGCCCTGATCTGTTCGGGCGGCCCGGAGGCCAGGACTTTCCCGAGGTGCAGGACGGTGACCCGGTCGGCCAGGCGGAACACCACGTCCAGGTCGTGCTCGACGATGAGTAGGGTCAGGCTGTCCGGCAGCCGTTCGACGAGGTCGGCGAAGCGTTCGGTCTCGGCGGCGGACATGCCCGCGGTGGGCTCGTCGAACATCACCAGCGTCGGGTGAGCGGCCAGCACCATCGCCACCTCGAGCTGCCTGCGCTCGCCGTGGGAGAGCGCGGCCGCGTGATCCGCCGCCCGCCCGGCCAGCCCGACCGCGTCCAGGTGCTCGAGGGCCCTGGACTGGGTACGGCCGAAGCGTCGCGCGGCCCGGTCGAAGCGGTGCGCCACGCGGTCGACGCGCTGCACGGCGAGTGCGACGTTGTCCAGCACCGAGCAGTTCAGGAAGAGGCTGGCGTGCTGGTACGTGCGCAGCAGGCCACGCCGGGCCCGTTCGGACTCCCGCTGCGCGGTGATGTCCTGGCCGTCGAACAGCACGGTCCCGGCGGTGGCCGGCAGGGTCCCGGCGACGGTGGCGAACAGCGTCGACTTGCCGGCGCCGTTCGGCCCGATGAGGGCGTGCCGCTCGCCGGGCAGCACCGCCAGGTCCACCTGGTCTACGGCTCTCAGAGAGCCGTAGGTGTGTGTGAGGCCACGGAGTTCCAGCAGGGGTGTCACGAGAGCCTCTCCTTCCGGCGGCGGATCCCGGCGATGCCGCGCGGGAGCAGGAAGACGACGGCCACGAAGGCCAGGCCCAGCACCAGCGGGCCGTGCCCGCCGATGGACGCCGACAGGTTGTCGCGGACGAGCAGCACCAGCGCCGCGCCCAGGCAGGGGCCCCACAAACTGCCGGCCCCGCCGATGACCACGCTGAGCAGGGCGAGCGCCGCGACCTCGAAGCCCAGGTCGCCGGGCGAGACGAACCGGGTGTGCGCCGCCCACAGCGCCCCGCCCGCTCCCGCCACCGCTCCGGCCATGCAGAACACGCCGTACCGGGCGAGCGCCGGACGGTAGCCCAGCGCCCTCAGCCGGGGTTCGTTGTCGCGGATGCCACGCAGTGTCCTGCCGTAAGGGGAACGTACGACCAGCGCCACCGCCGCGTACACGATGACCGCGACCGCCAGCACCCACCAGTAGACGAACCCGGCGGCGACCAGCGGCGCGCCGCCGAACAGGCTGATCGGCGGCATCCCCGCGAGGCCGTTGCTCGCGCCCACGGCCGACCAGGTGTCGGCCACCTGGTGCACCGACTCGCCGATGGCGAGCGTCAGCATGAGGAAGACGATGCCTCTGGCTCGCACGGCCACCCATCCGGTGACCGCGGCGGTGACCAGGCCCGCGGCCAAGCCCGCGAGCGCTTGCACGAGCGCGTCGGAGGTGAGGTGGATGCCGACCAGCGCGGCCGTATAGGCGCCGGCGCCGAAGTAGGCCGCCTGCCCCAGCGTGGGCAGCCCTGTGACGCCCGTCAGCAGGTCGACGCTGAGCACCAGCACGGCGAAGGCCAGGATGCGTGTCATGGTCGACACCGGATACGCGCCGAGTACCAGCGGCGCCGCCGTGAGCACCACGAGCACCGGCACGGCCACGAGCGCCGCGCGTGCGGCCGGCCGGCCCCGGGTGTCGTCCACTGCTTGCGTCCGGTCAGCGGCTGAGGTCATGGTCCGGGACGCGGCCTTCATGCGTGCACCGCCGCCCGCGCCGGCAGCAGACCCGCCGGGCGCAGCAGCAGCACCAGGCCCATCGCCGCGAAGATCAGGAAGGACGCGTACTCCGGCAGCAGCGCGGTGCCGAGCGCCTGGACCTGCCCGATCAGCACGGCGCCGAGCAGCGCGCCTCGCACCGAGCCCAGCCCGCCGATCACCACCACGACCAGCGCCAGCAGCAGCACCTTCTCGTCCAGGCCCGGCTGCGCCCCCAGGATGGGGCCGGCCAGCACGCCGCCGACGGCCGCGAGCCCGGCCCCCGCGGCGAAGACGCCGACGAGCACCCTGCCGGTGTTGACGCCCAGCGCCGAGACCATGCCGCGATCGGCGACGGTCGCGCGGATCAGCGAGCCGAGCGGGCTCCGCTCGACCAGCACGTATACCCCAGCGGCCAGCACCAGCCCGAAAGCGATCACCAGCAGGCGGTAGACCGGATAGGTCTCGCCGAACACGGTGACGCTCCCGGCCACGGGCGCGGGCGCGGCGATGGAGTGCACGTCATTGCCGAAAACCGCCGACAGCGTCTCGGCGACGACCAGCGAGACGCCCAGTGTGAGCAGGGCCTGGTCGAGGTGGTGCGGCGTGGCCCGGGTCAGGCCCGCGAGCAGGCCGCCGAGCACGGCTCCGGCCACACCGGCCAGCAGCACCGCGAGGACGAAGGCCGCCGGGCTCGCGCCGTCGGCGGCCAGCGCGACCGCGATGTACGCGCCGACCAGGTACACCGCTCCGTGGGCGAGGTTGAGCACGTCCATCATGCCGAACACCAGCGACAGGCCCAACGCGATGGCGAACAGCAACGCGCCCATGGCCAGGCCGTTGAGCACGCTCACCAGATAGGTGGCCATCAGCTCAGCTCGCTGACGACGGCGTTGACGACCGCGCCGCCGCTGGAGCGAACCTCTCGCAGGTAGTACTTCTGCTGGGCGTCGTGGTCGGCGTCGAAGCTCCACTGACCGCGGGGGCTGTCGACGGTCCCGACCGCGCCCAGCGCCTTGACCAGTTCCGCGCCGCTTGCCTGCGGAGCGCTGCCGAGCGCCTTGTCCAGCACGGACGCGGCGTCGTACGCCTGCACCGCGTACACCGTCGGCGCCTCGTCGTACGCCTTGCGGTAGGCGGCCACGAACTCCTTGTTGCGCGGGGTGTCCAGCTCGGTGGAGTAGTGGAGCGACGTCTTGACGCCCACTGCGGCCTCCCCTTGCGCGTCCAGCACGCCGCCTTCGGTCAGGAAACCGGTGCCGTAGAGCGGGGTGCTGCCGGACAGCCCGAACTGCTGGTACTGCTTGACGAAGCTCACAGCCTCGGCGCCGGCGTAGAAGCTGTAGACGGCCTTGGCGTCGGAGCCGCGGATCGCCGACAGGAAGGGCTGGAAGTCCTGGGTCTTGCCGAAGGGCGTGTACTTCTCTCCCGCGACCTTGCCGCCCGCCGCCTCGAACGTCTTGCGGAACCCCGCGACCATCTCCCGGCCCGCGGCGTAGTCGGCGGCGATGAGGTAGACGCCGCCCTTGACCTCCTTCGCCACGGTGGAACCGAGCGCCGCCGAGACCCTGCCGTTGGCGAAGCTGGTGCGCCACACGTACTCGGACTTGCGGGCACCGGTGATGTCATCGGCCCCCGCGTTGGCGATCAGCAGCGGCTTCTGGGACTCGTGGAAGAAATCCCGCAGGCCCAGCGCGGTCGCGGAGTTGACCACCCCGACCACCGCGGCCGCCTGATCCTGCGTCACCAGCTTCTGCGCGGCCGGCACACCCGTCTGCGGGCCCTCGCCCTCGTCGGCGCTGACCACCTCGGCCGTGCGCCCGCCGAGCTTGCCGCCATGCTGGTCGAGGTAGAGCTTGAAGCCGTTGCTCATGTCCTCGCCTAGCGGCGCGTAGACGCCCGACAACGGCACCAGCAAGCCGATCTTCACCGTGCCGCTGGACTGGGTGCCGCTGGACTGGTCGAGGCTCGAACCCGCGCACCCCGACAGCACGAGAGCCGCCGCCATGAAGACGAGGACGGGCGTGCTCTTGCGTATCATGCGGAGATCAGCGGAGAGAACGATCATGGCTACTCCATAGGGATGAGCGTCGGCGCCCCGCGGTAACACGGTGGGCCCAGAATCTACATACGTGTGTTGTGACGTCAATAGTGTGTAATTAATCGAGACATTCGCCGCCTGTTGGCCAGGGTCGGCCCGCCTCACTGTCGCGTGGATAAGAGCTACAGATGGTGCGCGCAGTTGACATCTGCCGAGGCAGTATCTGCAGAGCGGCTGCGCCGGGTGGGCCAGAACACCTGTGGCGTCTACATCTCGGTTGCGGCACCGGCCGCATCCGTAGAGCCACCCCACACCCAAGATGGCCCTTCGCCTCCGACCTTCGCAGTGATTTGCTACATCTGTCTTTCGCATCTCTATTCAAGTGTGGCAAGTTGAGAAGTGTGAGGATGGCGATGACCGAACCCGCCGCACTGCCGGACCTGGTCGGCGTCGTGGGCGGCGGACGCATGGGGGCCGGGATCGCCCACGCCCTGCTGCCGGCCGGGTTGCACGGTGCAGGGCTGGTCATCGAGGCAGTGCCCGAGGACATCGACCTCAAGCTCGTGACGCTCCGCGCCGTCGAGGACGTGATCGCACCCGACGCGGGCGAGCCCACGGGACATGGCACGCCCATGCCCCGGCTTGTCCATGGTGGGCCCGGTCTCGCTGGCGTCAGGTCGCGCGGTCTACGCCCATCTCCAGCGCACCGCCGTCCAGGGCGATCCCCGCACCCTCGACTCGATCATCACCTGACGTCTTAAGGAGAGCAGCGATGAGCATCGAATCCCGTACGGGCAACGCCCCCTCCCCCGCCGGCCCGCTCAGCCCCGTGGACTACAGCGAGCGCATCCCCAACAACGTCGACCTGGCCGGCGACCGCCGCCTGCAGCGGGCGCTGGAGAGCTGGCAGCCCAAGTTCCTGGACTGGTGGAAGCAGCTCGGCCCGGCCCTGCCGACCAAGGACGTCTACCTGCGCACCGCGATCGCCGTCGGCCGTGACGGGTGGGCGCACTTCGCCCACGTCCCCATGGACGAGTACCGCTGGGGCATCTTCCTGGCTGAGCGCGACCCGGATCGCAAGGTCAACTTCGGCAAGAACAAGGGCCGGCCCGCCTGGCAGGAGGTGCCCGGCGAGCACCGCGCCGATCTCATGCGACTCATCGTCGTGCAGGGCGACACCGAACCCGCGTCGGTCGAGCAGCAGCGCGTCCTCGGCAACACCGCGCCCAGCATCTACGACCTGCGCAACCTCTTCCAGGTCAACGTGGAGGAGGGCCGCCACCTGTGGGCCATGGTCTACCTTCTGCACGCCTACTTCGGCCGGGAGGGCCGCGAGGAGGCCGAGCAGCTGCTCAAGCGCAACTCCGGCGACCTCGACGCGCCGCGCATCCTGGGCGCGTTCAACGAACAGACCACCGACTGGCTGCAGTTCTTCATGTTCACCTACTTCACCGACCGCGACGGCAAGTACCAGCTCGGCACCTTGAAGGAGTCGGCCTTCGACCCGCTCGCCCGCACCTGCGAGTTCATGCTCAAGGAGGAGGCCCACCACATGTTCGTGGGCACCACCGGCGTCGACCGGGTGGTGGAGCGCACCGCCGAGCTGATGCGGCGGCACGACACCGCCGACGTCCTGCCGCACGGCGGCATCCCCCTGGACATCGTGCAGAAATACCTGAACTTCCAGTTCTCCGTGTCGATGGACCTGTTCGGCTCCGAGCAGTCCACGAACGCCGGCAACTACTACACCTCGGGACTGAAGGGCCGCTGGATGGAGACCCGACGCAAGGACGACCACGTCCTGCTGGAGGCCACCCGTGAGTTGCGCTACGTCGAGGACGGCCAGATCAAGACCAGGACCGTGCCGATGCTCAGCGCACTCAACCTCGACCTGCGCGACGAGTACGCGGCCGACTGCGCCAACGGCGTGCGCCGCTGGAACCGGGCGCTGGAGGACGCCGGCCTGGTCGAGCGGCTCTACCTGCCGCACGAGGGCTTCAACCGCAAGGTCGGCGTCTACGCCGGCCACCACGTCACGCCGCAGGGAGAGGTCGTGGACGAGGCCGCCTGGCAGGCCCACGCCGCCGAGTGGCTGCCCGGGCCCCTGGACCGGGAGAAGGTCGCCTCCCTGATGATCCCCGAGTACGAGTACGGCAAGTTCGCCGGCTGGATCGCCCCGCCGAAGACCGGCATCAACGACCAACCGGTCGAGTTCGACTACGTGCACCTGGCCGAAGAAGGGCTCATCTAGTGCCGCGCGGCGGCCTCCTCCTCCCTGCGGTCCCAGTCGGCCTGGGCGCGTCGGTGCCACCGGCTGTGCAGGTCGTGGAAGACGGCCGCAGCCCGGGGGCCCGGCCAGTCATGGTCGAGCAGCTCGGCCGGCAGGTCGGGGTCGAGGAACGGGAAGCGCCGCCACTCCTGGATCATCAGGACCTGGTTGACGAACGCCTCCCGGTCCGAGCTCGCCGTCCGGCCCTCGAAGCTGTCGATGAAGCCGAGATACCGTTTCTCGACGTCGTCGAGATCCCACGCGGCGTTGATCAGCTTGGCGGTGTCGCCGATCTCGGCCGCCGGCCCCGTCCAGGCGTAGGCCCGGTCGGTGAGGTCGAGGTCGCGGATGACCTCGCGGACCGCGGCCTCCTTCGAGGCGTCAGGAATGACCCAGAGCGCGGGTGCGGGCGAGCCGAGGCCGAGCCAGGTGAGCCTGGTGCGCAGGCGGTGCCGCAACCGCCGCTGGCTCTCCGGCACACCGGCCGTGAGGACGAGCCAGCGTCCGTCCCAGGTGTGGGGCCTGCGCATGAAACCGTAGATGCGCTCGGTTCCCTCGCGCAGCAGCCGATCGCCTGTCTCGGTCAGGTTCCAGCGCACCTTACGGCCATGCCGCAGGGATTCCAGCAGCCCCTCGGCGGCGGTGCGGGACAGCGCTTGGCGGGCGGACTTCTGCTCCACGCCGAGCGCTCCCAGCGCGTCGATCAGGCTGCCCGTCCAGGCCTCGCCGCCGCGCGGGAGCACGAACTCGCCCAGCACCGTCAGCAGCATCGAGCGGGCGCTGGCCGAGGTCTTCTCATGCTGCGGTGCTGCGAGCTCGGCCGCCTGCCCGATGCCGGTGCGCGCTGCGCGCGGGACCACGTCGCCCCCCTGTCCTTCGACGCCCTGATGACGCGCATTCTGCCAGGTCGGGCATGCCGTCACGAAAACCATCGAGGTGGCCCGTCTGCTAAATCCCGACCGCGGCAATAATACTACAAACTCTTGACGTATCTTCCAGAACGCGTCGAATATTGAGATGGACCCCTCTCGTTCAACGGAGCACCCATTGACTGTCACCGCTGAAACCCCACCGATGGTCCGCTTCGCGACCTCACCGGACCGCTACCGTCACTGGAGCCTGGAGGTGGACGGGGCGGTGGCCACCGTCACACTGCGCGTGGACGAGCAGGGCGGCCTGGTCCCCGGCTACGAGCTGAAGATGAACTCCTACGACCTCGGCGTGGACATCGAGCTGTACGACCTCGTCCAGCGGCTCCGCTTCGAGCATCCGGAGGTCAAGGCGGTCGTGGTGACCGGCGGCCTGGACCGGATGTTCTGCGCGGGCGCCAACATCCGCATGCTCGCCCAGTCCTCGCACGCGTGGAAGGTGAACTTCTGCAAGTTCACCAACGAGACCCGCAACGGCATCGAGGACGCGAGCGAGCACTCCGGCCAGACCTGGATCGCCGCGCTCAACGGCACCGCCGCAGGCGGCGGCTACGAGCTGGCGCTGGCCTGCGACCAGATCGTCCTCGTCGACGACGGCTCCTCGGCCGTCTCCCTGCCCGAGATTCCACTGCTCGGCGTGCTCCCGGGCACCGGCGGACTGACCCGCGTCGTCGACAAGCGGTATGTGCGCAAGGACCGCGCCGACCTGTTCGCCACCAAGTCAGAGGGCTTCCGCGGCGGCACCGCGGTCGAGTGGGGACTCGTCGACGCGGCCGTCCCGCGCAACGCTCTGGCCGAAGAGGTCGCCAGGCGAGCACGGCAGGCGGCGCAGACCTCCAGGCGGCCTTCGGACGCCACCGGCGTGGCCCTGACTCCGCTCGACCGCAAGGACGAGGGCGACACCATCGTCTACCCCTACGTGTCCGCCCTCCTCGACCGGTCGAACCGCCGGGTCGAGATCACGGTGTCCGGCCCGCACGAGACCCCGCCCGCCGATCCCGCCGCCCAGGGCGCGGACTACTGGCCCCTCGCCATGACCCGGGCGCTGGACGACCTGATCCTGCACCTGCGGACCAACGAACTCGACCTCGGCATCTGGGTCGTCCGCGCCGTCGGCGACCCCGAGCGCGTGCTGGCCCACGACGCCCAGCTGCGTGACCTGGCCGGCGACTGGTTCGTCAACGAGGTGCGCCACTACTACAAGCGCACGCTCAAGCGCCTCGACGTCACCAGCCGCAGCCTCATCGCCGTCATCGAGCCGGGCACCGCCTTCGCCGGGTCGCTGGCCGAGCTGGCCCTGGCCGCCGACCGGCAGTACATGCTGGAGGGCGTCTACGAGGACCGCGACGACGACGCCACCCCCGCCACCGTCGTCCTCAGCCCGGCCAACGACGGCGACTACCCGATGGGCAACGGCCTGTCCCGCCTGGAGTCCCGCTTCTGGGGCAAGGACGAGGACCTGGCCGCCGTCCGCGCCAGGTTCGGCGAGCAGCTGGACGCCGCCGCCGCGACTGAGCTCGGCCTGGTCACCATGGCCCTGGACGACATCGACTTCGAAGAAGAACTACGCATCGCCTTCGAGGAGCGCGCCTCGTTGTCACCCGACGCGCTGACCGGCATGGAGGCCAACCACCGCTTCGTCGGCCCGGAGACCCTGGAGACCAAGATCTTCGGCCGGCTCACCGCCTGGCAGAACTGGATCTTCATCCGGCCCAACGCCTCCGGCCCCGACGGCGCCCTGAGACGCTACGGCACCGGCCGCAAGGGCGACTACGACAGCGAGCGGGTGTGAGCATGAGCGGCACGGAGTTCAACGCGGGGGTCTGGCTCGCCCACCGCCACGTACGGGAAGGCCGCGGCGATCAGGTCGCGGTACGGGCCGGGACGATGCTCACCTACGCCGGGCTGTCGGAGCTCGTCGGCGTGGTCACCGCGGGCCTGCGCGGACTCGGCCTGCGGCGCGACGACCGGGTGCTGTTCGTCACCAACGACGACGTGCCCATGTTCGCCGGCATCCTCGCAGCGTTCTGCGGCGGGTTCGTCGCCGTGCCGGTCTCCACCATGCTGAGCTCCCGGGAGCTCGGCACGATCATCGCCGACTGCGGCGCCTGCGTGGTGGTGGCGAGCCCCGAATACGGCCCCCAGCTCCAGGACGCGCTCACCATGGCGCCCGAGGTGCGCCACCTGGTGTGCGACGGCCCCACGCCCTTATCCGCCCACGCCGGCATCACCTCACTGACCTGGCAGGACCTCGTCGCGGAGGGCGAGCGGGCGCCGTCCGGGCTGCGCGAGCCCGCCGCCACGGTGGAGGACTCCTGGGCGCTGTGGCTCTACACCTCCGGGACGACCGGCGCACCCAAGGGCGCCATGCACCGTCACGCCAACATCCGGCACGTGTGCGAGACCTACGGCGACCACGTGCTCGGCATCCAGCCTGACGACCTCTGCTTCTCCGTCGCCAAGCTCTTCTTCGCCTACGGCATCGGCAACTCGATGTTCTTCCCCTTGTCGGCCGGCGCGGCGACACTGCTGGAGCCGCGCCGCTCCACCCCCGCCGTGGCCGCCGAGCGCCTGGCCGCCGACCAGCCGACGCTGTTCTTCGGCGTCCCCACCTTCTACGCCGCCCTGCTCGCCGCCGGTCTCCCCGAGAGCACCTTCAAGTCGGTGCGGCTGGGCATCTCGGCGGGAGAGTCCTTGCCTGCGCCGCTCCAGAAGCGGTTCACCGACCGCTTCGGCGTCGAGATCATCGACGGCATCGGCTCCACCGAGGCGCTGCACATCTTCCTGTCCAACATGCCCGGCGAGGTGCGTCCCGGCACCACGGGCCGCCCGGTCCCCGGGTACGAGATCGAGCTGCGCGACGTGGAGGGGGCCTGCGTGCCGGACGGGCAGCCCGGCTCGCTGCATGTGCGAGGCGCGTCCATCGCCCTGGGCTACTGGAGGCGGACCGACGCCAGCCGCGCCGTGTTCGCCGGTGAGTGGCTCAACACCGGTGACACCTACGTCCGCTCCCCCGACGGCTACTACACCTGCCTGGGCCGGAGCAATGATCTGCTCAAGGCAGGCGGCATCTGGGTCTCGCCGGTGGAGGTCGAGAGCCGCCTGCTGGAGCATCCTCAGGTCCAGGAGGCCGCGGTGGTCGGCCTGGCGGACGAGCACGGGCTCGACAAACCGGTGGCGTGCGTCGTCGTCCAGGGCGACGTCACCGCCGGGGAACTCGTCCAGTGGTGCCGCGACGGTCTGGCCGCTTTCAAGCGTCCCCGCCAAGTGATCTTCCTTGACCAGCTGCCCAAGACCGCGACCGGCAAGATCCAGCGCTTCAGAGTCCGCGAGATCGTCGCGGACCTGTCCGGCGAAGGGCGGTCCGGATGAGCGTTCTCGGCGTCGACGTGCTGGGCGAGCTCGAAATGGACACTTTCCTGGTCGAGGGCAGGTAGGCGATGCTCGACGGCTTCCCGCTCATCGACGCGCACGTGCACGTGCCGCTGCTCGGCACCCTCAAGCCCGCC
Source organism: Nonomuraea sp. LPB2021202275-12-8 (assembly GCF_037044575.1). Lineage (NCBI taxonomy): Bacteria > Bacillati > Actinomycetota > Actinomycetes > Streptosporangiales > Streptosporangiaceae > Nonomuraea > Nonomuraea sp. LPB2021202275-12-8. The sequence goes on from NZ_JBAHWD010000038.1 coordinate 35,043, forward strand.
TGGCTGCGCTGGGCCCGCGACTTCGGCGAGGACGGGCTCCTGGAGGACGTGTGGGACTCGGACGGCAGGCCGCGCCCGGCCCGTCTGGACGCGCTCTTCGCCGCCCAGGGCGTGGACGTCGCGCTGCTGTTGTGCGAGTACAGCCCGAAGGCGACCGGCATGCAGGCGTTCGAGGACCTGCTGCCGATCGTCGAGCACAACCCGTCCCGGTTCCGTCCGATCGCCAACGTCAACCCGCACCTGCACTTCCCCCTCCCCGCCGAGGTGCGCCGCCAGCTCGACCACGGCGCGGCAGCGCTCAAGCTGCACCCCGTGCACGGCGGCTTCCGCTGCGACGACCGTGCCCTCTACCCCGCCTACCACGTGCTCGAAGAGCGCGGCGTCCCGCTCGTCGTGCACTGCGGCACCAGTTCCTTCCCCGGCGCGGCCAACGAGAACGCCGACCCGGGCTTCCTCATCCCGGTCGTACGCGACTTCCCCGGCCTGAACGTCGTGCTCGCCCACGGCGGGCGCGGCTGGTGGTACGACGCCGCCGCCTTCCTGGCCCTGTCCAACGACACCGTCTGGCTGGAACTGTCCGGCCTGCCGCCCAAACGGCTGCCCGAGTACTACGCCAGGTACGACATCGCCCGCCTCGCCCGCAAATGGATCTTCGGCACCGACTGGCCCGGCGTCCCCGGCATCGCCGCCAACGCCCGCGCCGTCGCAGAGCTGCTGCCGGACGAGGTCGCCAGAGCCGTGCTCGCCGGGAGCGCCAGAGCGGTGTACGCGGGCCTGCCCCAGGAGGAATGAGCGAAGCCGGGGGTGGTGCGCAAGGTGTCAGACGATTTCGAGGTTGGCCATCATTCCCATGTCCTCGTGTTCGGCGTTGTGGCAGTGGAAGAGATAGCGGCCGCGGTAGCCGTCGAAACGGGTGATGATCTCCACCGATTCGCCCGGCCGCAACGAGACGGTGTCCTTGAGGCCCGCATCGTGGGGCAGCGGCGGCCGGCCGCTGCGCGAGAGCACCCGGAAGCCAACCAGATGCAGGTGGACGGGATGGTGGACGTCGGCGATCAGCCGCCACACTTCGACCTCGCCGAGACCGGCGGTGACATCGGAGCGGGCGGGGTCGAACGGTAGCCCGCCGATCAGCCATCCGTGGCCGCCGCGCATCTGCCCGGTGCGGAAGGAGAAGTCGCGCACCCTGACGGCGTCCGACCGGCGCCAGGTCGGCAGATCGTTGGAGAGGGTGCCTGGGGTGCGGCTGTCGTCGGTGGCGTTGCGTGCGACCCGGAACGCCATCACGTCGCGGGTACGCCCGGAGCCCAGGCGGTTGACGACCCTGACGCGGCTGCCGACCGGGACACCGGAGAAGTCGATGATCACGTCGTAGCGTTCGGCCGGCGCGATCGGCAGTAGCCGGTGGGTGACCGGCTCTGCGAGCAGTCCCTGGTCGGCGCCGATCTGGACGAGATCGAGCGGGCGTCCGTCGTCGCTGACCGCTTCGAGCTCGTAGTGCCGGGCGTTCGAGGCGTTCAGTATGCGCAGCCGGTACCGGGCCGCGTCGACCTCGTGCACGGGCCACGGGGCGCCGTTGACCAAGATGACGTCACCGAGGACTCCGGCGAGATAGGGCCCGCCAACGCCCGGCCGCTCCCGCAGGGTGGGGTCGAGGGCGGGGTAGTCGAGGCCGCCGTCGGCGGCGAACGCGCGGTCGGCGATCATGAGGGGCAGCTCGCGCCGTCCCGCGGGCAGGCCGAGCGCGTCCTCGGCATCGTCGCGGACGATCTGCAGCCCGGCCAGGCCCCGCCAGATCGCGGGGGCGGTGAAGTCCATCCGGTGGTCGTGGTACCAGAGCAGCGCCGGCCGCTGGTCCAGCGGGAACGTGTAGTCCCGCGTCAGCTTGGTCACCACCCCCCGCGGATCGTGCATGCCGTGCCCCGTGTGCATGCCGGCCTCCGGCCAGCCCTCGGGCAGGACGAGGTCGGTCGGGTAGCCGTCGGACTCCGCCGGGGTCCGGCCGCCGTGCAGGTGCACGACGGTCGGCACGGGCAGCTCGTTGCGATGCGTCACGGTGATCGGCCGGCCACGGCGGGACTCGATCGTCGGCCCCGGGAAGGCGCCCTCGTACGTCCAGAGCGGTGTCCTGACACCGGGCAGGATCTCCGCGGTCACCTCGCGCTGGGTGATCTCGTAACGGTCGACCCCGCCTGAGGTGCTCACCGGCGCCAGCACGGCGGGAATCGGCAACGGCACCCGGAAGGCGGGCGGCAGCGGCACGGCGCTGCGCAGCTCGGCACCGGTGATCGGCGGCCGGCGGGCGAGCGCGGCCGAGGCCGACAGCCCGGTGGCCGCCATCAGCCCGAGCGCCCCGCCGATGCCCAACATCCGCCGCCTGGTCAGGCCGTAGGCACGGTCCTGCTCACGCATCGTGGGCCTCCCGCTGCTCGCGCGGCCGCCGCAGGAGGGGGTGCCGCCACACGGCGATGAACAGCACGACGAGCCCGGCGACGGTCATCACCCCCAGTGGGATGTGCAACCACAGCGCGCCGTCCAGCCCGGCGAAGTACTGCACCGTCTCGGCCGCCACCACCGCCACCGTGGCGAGGAACGGCCAGACCTGACGCAGCCGGACCCAGACCATGATCGCCACGACCACCTGCAGGTAGCCGATGGAGGTGACCACGTCGGCGCCGGCCGCATGCCAGCGCAGGCCGTCGTAGTCACCGCTCAGATACACGCCGGCGAACACCGGCTGGCCGACGACCGCCGCCGTGTGCGCGCTGACGACGGCCCGCAGGACCCGCCCGCCGAGCATCGTGCGATGCACGGCCTCAGGGACGGCCGTGCGGAACCGGCTGGTCGCGGTGGCCCTGGGTGTCCGCTCGGCATGCTCGCCGGTGGTCACGGGGACGTGACCACCCGCGCGGCGGAGGCCGGCTGCTCGGGACGCGGGCCGCCCTTGACCCAGATCGCGGAACCTGGCTTGCGGGCCTCGCGGCGGATCCTCCACGTCGCGAGCCTGGCGGTCAACTCCTTGTACGCCGCGCCCATGCGGCCGTCGAAGTAGACGTTCGTCGCGGTGTCGTCCTTGCGGGCGAACTGTCGTAGGGCGGCGCGCCGGCCGAGGCTGACGCACGACCCCGTGAAGGCCAGGTCGATCACCGCCGGAGCGGTCTCCGCGATATGGCTCAGCACGGTGTTGGCGGCCTGTGCCCCGAGCGGCCCGGCGGCGTAGCAGCTCATCCGCAGCGGCTGGCCCGACGGTGCGGCGGCGTCCCCGGCCGCGATGATGCGGTCGTCGCCGATGCTGGTCAGCGTCTCGTCGGTGAGCAGCCGGCCGAGCGCGTCGGTGGGCAGCCCACTCGCGGCCGCCAACTCCGGCACACCGAAACCGGCCGCCCAGATGGTCAGTGCGCTCCCGCGCACCCCACCGTCGGCAAAGACGATTTCATCCTGCCGGACCTCGCTCACCACTGCGGCCTCGAGCACCGCGACACCGTGCCGGGACAGCCACCTGGCCACGGAACGGCGACCCGGCGCACTCAGTGACGGCGCCAGGATCCGGCCACACACCAGCGTGACCCTGCGGCCTTGCTCGGCCAGCTCGGCGGCCGTCTCGATGCCGGTCAACCCACCGCCGACCACGGTGACCGGTGCATCGACGGGCAACTCCTCCAGCCTGGCACGCAGCCGCCGCGCGGGCTCGAGTTCAGCGATGTCGAAGGCGAATTCGGCCGCGCCAGGCACCGATGCCGGTATCGCCCCGGTGCTGCCGACCGCGTAGATGACGTAGTCGTAGTCCAGCGCGCGGCCCGACGCCAGCCGCACCGTGCGGGCGGCGGTGTCGATGCGCGTGACGCTGTCGACGACCAGCTTGATGCCCTCGCCAAGTAGCGTGCCGTAGTCGACCGTGGCCTCGCCGGTGCCGGCTACCAGCTGGTGCAGCCGGATACGATCGACGAACTCCGGGCGGGGATTGACCAAAGTGATGTCGACGTCGGCGCGCATCCGCAGGTGGTTGGCCGCGAGCGTGCCGGCGTAACCGCCGCCGACGACGACGACCTTGTGGGGTGTGTGGTGGCCGGGCAGGGGCATGGTGAGGTTTCCCTTCTCGCTTTCAGCGGGGGTTCGAGCTGCGCGACCTGGTGGAGTCGGTTCCGGGGTCGCTGAGCCTTCCTGCGTGCTGAATGGTTCTCACCAGTACGACAACGCAACACCCCGGAATGTGAGGCGACGCGCCAACCTCACAGTTCACCGCGCTGTCTTGTCGTACTTGTGAGGACAGAACGACCTAAGGAAGTGCGGCGACACCATGACCACCCCATCCGGTCCGGGCCTGAGCGCGATCATGAGCGAGCGGCGTCAGCTGATCAATCTCGCGTATCGGCTCCTCGGCTCCCTGGCCGACGCCGAAGATGTCGTCCAAGAGACCTACGCCCGCTGGTACGCCATGTCCCGGCAGCAGCAGGACGCCATCGCATCTCCCGGCGCCTGGATGACGAGGGTCGCCAGCCGCATCTGCCTCAACGTGCTCTCCTCGGCACGGGCCCGGCGAGAGACCTACGTGGGCGAATGGATCCCCGAGCCGCTACCCGAACCTACGGAGTGGATCAGCGGACGGTCGGACGGCATCACCGTCGACCCGGCCGACCGGGTCACCCTCGACGAGTCGGTCAGCATGGCCTTCCTCGTCGTGCTCGACTCGATGACCCCGGCCGAGCGCGTGGCGTTCGTCCTGCACGATGTCTTCCGGTATTCCTTCGCCGAGGTGGCCGAGATCGTCGGCCGTACCCCGGCGGCCTGCCGCCAGCTGGCCTCATCGGCACGCCGTCGCATCCGCGCCGCGCAGGCTCCCGCGACGCCGGCATCCCGGCAGGCCCGGATCATCAGGGACTTCAAGCGGGCATTGGAAGCCGGGGACATCAACGCCCTCATCAGCCTCCTCGACCCTGACGCCACGGCGATCAGCGACGGCGGCGGCCTGGTCAGCACCGCGCTCCGCCCGATCGAAGGCGCCGAGCAGATCGTGCGCTCCATGGTCCATCTCGCCGACAGGCTACGCAACCACACGCTCCTGGAGCGTACGGTCAACGGCCAACCCGGCCTGATCGCCCAGCAGGACGGCGTCACCGTGTCGGTGTACGCGTTCGAGGTCGCAGGCGACCGGGTCAAGCACATCTGGGCGATACGCAACCCCGACAAGCTCCGGCCGTGGACGGTGGAGCCGCAGCCCTAGCATTCGGCGTGCCCGCGTATCTGGTCTGACGCCATGAGGATATGAGGACGGTGCGATCTCAGCGTCGTCGCTCCAGGAACGCCGTCATGCGCTCGTGCTTGTCCTCCGTCTCGAAGAGCACGGCCTGGGCCACGTCGTCGAAGCGTGGGTGCGCGCCGGGCGGAGCGGCCAGAGCGAGCTTGGTCAGCCGCACTGCCAGCGGCGCGTTGGCCGCGATCCGATCGACCAGCCGGTCGGCCGCGGCCGGCAGTTCGTCCGCCGCGACCAGCTCGGTCACCAGCCTGACCGCCAGCGCCTCCTCCGCGGAGAGCACCTTGCCCGCGAGCAGGACCTCCTTGGCGAGCGGCTCGCCGACCAGCTCACGCAGCCGCCAGCAGGCTCCGGCGGCGGCCATGATGCCGAGCCCCGCCTCCGGGTTGCCGAACCGGGCCTTCGGCGTGGCGATGCGGAAGTCGCAGGCGTAGGCCAGCTCGGCACCGCCACCCAGGGCGGGGCCGCCGACGGCGGCGATCGTGGGCATCGGCAACCGGGCGATCCGGTCGAACAGGCCGCTGTTGATACCCGCCAGCGCGTCCTCGCGGCGACGTTCACGCAGTTCGCGAATGTCCGCCCCGGCGGCGAAGATCCCGTCGGAACCGGTCAGAACGAGGATCCGCGGCCGCTTCTCCAGCTCCGCGCACACCTCGTGGAGGTCGGCCACCATGGACGCGTCGATCGCGTTACGCACCTGCGGCCGGTCCAGCCGGACCAGCAGCCGGTCCGGGCCGTCCTCGATCTTCACTGTGCCGTCCACCGTCAGCTCCCGCCATAAATGCTACATGTCGCTAGCGGGCTGTATCTTATCTGTAGAATGAATTTACAGACTAGCGCTCCACGCTCGTTTCTGGCTCTCGACATGGCGGCGCCGGTGACCACCACGACCTCAGGGGCGGGTCCGGTGGCGTGGTCTGGCCCTGGCGATCGGCGCGGGCTCCGCGCCCGCGACGACGGTGTTGGCGATGGAGCCGATGCCTTCGACAGTGATCTCGACCACGTCGCCGGGCTTGAGCGGCGGCGGGTCCTGGCTTCCGCTGCGGCCCCAGAGCTCGGCCAGGCAACCGCCGTTGCCGCAGGTGCCGGAGCCGAGCACGTCGCCGGGGCGTACGCGGGTGCCGCGGGAGGCGTAGGCGACCATGTCCTCGAACGTCCAGCTCATGTTGGACAGCAGATCTCGGCCGATCACCTTTCCGTTGACCGTGGCGGTGAGGGCCAGGCGCAGGAAGCCGTCGGCGTCTCGGTAGGGTTCGAGCTCGTCGGCGGTGACCAGCCAGGGGCCAAGGGTGGTGGCCGTGTCCTTGCCCTTGCACGGGCCGAGGCCGACCTGCATCTCGCGAGACTGAAGATCACGGGCGGACCAGTCGTTGAAGATCGTATAGCCGTAGACGTGGTCGCGTGCCCGCTCCGGGGTGAGGTCGGCGCCCTCCTTGCCGATGACGGCGGCGACCTCCAGCTCGAAGTCGAACGCCCGGCAGCCGGGTGGGATCGAGACGTCGTCGTACGCGCCGACCATGGCGTGCGGGTTGCCGAAGTAGAAGGTGGGTGCGTCGTACCAGGCGTCCGGGACGCCGCCGCGGCCTTCCACGCTTCTGCGTACCCCCTCGACGTGTTCCTCGAAGGTGACGAAGTCGCGGACCGAGGGCGGCTCGACGGGCGGCAGCAGGTGCACCTCGGTCAGCGGCACGGCCGCCGTGGTGGGCGGGAGCTCGCCGGCGCGGATCACGTCGAGCAGCTCGGTCCCGGGCGGGAAGGGCAGGATGGCCTCCCCCTCGACGACGCCGCTGCCGCGACGAGCCCGGTGGGTGAAGGTGGCGAGTCGCATGGCGGGTCAGACGGGCGGGGCGACGAACACGCCGCGGTCGACGTCGTTGAACGACTCCTTGGCCACCAGCTCGTTCATCGGGTTGGCGGTGCCCCACTGATCGGTGACCTCGGGCTCCGAGAAGTCATGGACGTGCGGGTGCCAGGCGTCCTCGTCGAGCTCCTCCAGCTCGGTGGTGTACTCGACGGTGTTGCCGTGCGGGTCCATGAAGTAGGAGAAGGTGTTGTCCCCGGCCAGGTGACGACCTGGACCCCAGATCATCCTCACCCCGGCGCGGAGCAGCCTGCCCGTGCCGTACATGTACTCGTCCAGGCCGCGCAGCTCGAAGCTGATGTGGTGCAGGCTGGCGTGCGGGCCGCGGGCGATGGCCATGCTGTGGTGCTGCGGGTTGCACCGCATGAAGTGCATGACCTGGCCCATGTGGGGGTGGGCGAGGGTGTCGGACAGGGCGAAGCCGAGGTGGGTCTCGTACCAGGTGCGGGTGGCGTCGATGTCGGGGGCGTTCAGCACGACGTGCGACAGGCGTACAGGGATGGACTCCTTGGCCTCCAGCCTGCGGTGCCGGCGGACCGCCACGTCGGCGGAGACCTCGACGGTGCGGCCGTCGACGTCGAAGAAGCGGAAGCCGTACCCGGCGCCGGGGGTGTCCAGTTCGCCGGGCTCGTTGATCAGGTGGACCTCGGCGGCGCGCAGCCGTCCGGCCAGGGCGTCCACGTCCTGCGCGGACGCCGCGCCGAAGGAGACCAGGTCGAGCCGCTTCTCCCCCGCCTTGCGCAGCCGGATGACGTACTGCTCGGGCGAGCCCTCGGCAGCCAGGAAGCTGATGCCGGTGTCGCCCGCGACCTCGGTCAGGCCCCAGACGCCGGAGTAGAAGTCGCGTTGCCTGTCGTAGTCGGGCACGGCCAGGTCGACATGCCGCAGGTGGGTGATGAGTCTCATCGGTGGTCCTTCAGGTCGAAGAGTCGTACGGCGTTTCCACCGCGGACGGCGTCCGTCGTGGCGGCGTCGAGCCCGGCGGCGTGCAGGGCGGCGAGCGGATCGGGGTCGCCCATGTCGAAGGGGAAGTCCGAACCGAGCAGCACGTGTCCGGGCCCGGCGACGCGGAGCAGGCCGCGCAGGACGTCGGGGTCGTGGGTGAGCGAGTCGAAGTGGAGATCGCGCAGGTAGCTGCTGGGTTCGCGGGCGCAGGTGCGGGCGTCGGTCCGGATCCGCCAGCCGTGGTCCGCCCGGCCGAGGTAGTGCGGGAGGTAGCCGCCGCCGTGCGCGACCAGCAGCTTCAGCCCCGGATGCCGGTCGAGCACGCCCGAGAAGATGAGGTGGGACAGCGCGACGGCGTTCTCCACCGGCTGGCCGACGATGTTCGACAGGTACCAGCGGTCCAGCCGCTCATCCAGCGTGCAGCCGAACGGGTGCAGGAACACCACCGCGCCCATCTCGGCGGCGCGTGCCCAGAACAGTTCGTATGCGGGGTCGGACAGCTCGCGGCCGGGGGCGTGAGAGGAGATCTCCACGCCCTTCAAGCCGAGGCCGAGCGCATGATCGAGGGCCTTGACCAGCAGCTCCGGATGCTGAAGGGGGGCCGAACCGAGGCCATACAGCCGGTCGGGGGCCCGGGCCACCTGCTCGGCGACACCCTCGGCGGCCAGACGACACACCTCGGTCGCCAGTCCAGGATCGGCCCAGTAGTGGTAGTGCGACGGTGACGGCGAGACGATCTGCACATCCACCCCGGCCGAGTCCATCGCGGCCAGGCGCGCATCCGCCCGGGTGAGGCGCGGGAGGCAATCCCTGATCATCCGGCCGCTGACCTCCACCGAGGCGGGGCCGTTGCGGCGTGCGTCCAGCTCCCTGTGCTCGGCGTGGCCGGGCCGGCCGGCCACGGCCTGTTCGACCGCGGGCAGCAGCACGTGCGCGTGCACGTCAACGGTGATCATGGGCGCTCGGTGACCATCGCGGCGATGCGGCCCATCAGCCCGGGTACGTCGGCGTCCTCCACGTGGTCGAGCTGCCAGCGGGCCAGCTGCACCGACGCCTCGACGACGGCCTTGACGCGCTCGTGGCGGCGGTCCATGAAGGCGTCGAACAGGTCCTGGTCGAGCCGGTCGGCGGCGAGCAGCAGCTCGGCCAGGACGGCGGCGTCCTCCAGGCACTGGGCCGCCCCCTGGGCGAGGGTGGGCGGGCAGGCGTGCGCGGCGTCGCCGATCAGGACCGTGCGCCCTCGATTCCACGGCCGGTCCACCAGCAGGGATTCGAACCAGGTGTAGTTGATGCGGTCGGGGTCGGTGATGTCGGCGCGGATCTCGTCCCAGGCGCCGCCGTAGCCCTCGGCCAGCGCCCGCATGTGGGCGGGCTTGTCCGCGTCGGCGACCGCGTCACGGGGCCGGGCCCTCTCCACCAGGTAGGCGTACATGGTGTCCTGGCTCGTCGGGCAGTAGCCGGCGATGAAGCAGGGGCCGCCGTAGACCAGGTCGGTGCGTTCGACCTCCTTGGGGCGGCGGGTGTGGATGCGCCAGATGCCCATGCCGGTCGGCTCGGGGGCGGCGTCGATCCCGAGCAGGCCACGGACCTTGGAACGGATGCCATCCGCACCGACGACCAGATCGTAGGCGCCGGCCGTACCGTCCGACAGCGTCACCCGCACGGTGTCCCCGGTATCGTCCAGCGCGTCAACGGTGACGCCGAGCATGGTGCGCGCGCCGCTCTCACGTACGGCGTCGGCGAGGATCGCCGCCAGCCCGGGGCGGTTCATGCCGAGGGTGGCGGGCAGGTCGGGGCCGCCGGTGCGGGCGTCGGGGATCTCGGCGAGCAGGCTGCCGTCGGGCGTGCGCAACCCGAGCGAGTCGAACGCGAAGCCAACGGCGCTGACCTGCTCCCAGACGCCCAGATCGCGCAGCATCCGCAGCGCGTTGCCCTGGAGCGTGATGCCGGAACCGAGCGCGGTCGGCGCCGGCTCTATCTCCGCGATGTCCACGCTGACGCCGGCGCGGGCGAGCGGGATCGCCAGGGCCGAGCCTGCGGTGCCGCCGCCGACGATCAGGACGTTCTCGACTGCCGTCATGCGTGCCTCACTTGATGGCCAGGGGGTTGACGGGGGAACCGACCGCGCCGGTGACGGGCAGCGGGGCGGCGGTGAGGAAGAACTCGTAGACGTGGTCGGCGGCGCAGTCCTCGGCAAGGGCGTCCAGATCCCACATCTCGCCGATGAGCAGCCCGAGGTGCGGAATGACGACCTGGTGCAGGGGCTGGAAGGCTCCTTCGAACTCGTTGGGGCGCACCTCGAAGCCCCAGGTGTCGGTGGCGATCGCGGCGATCTCGGTGCGGTGCAGCCAACCGGCCGTGGTGAACGACAGGCCCGGGGCCGGCCCGCCGGCGTAGTCGCGCCAGCCCTCGCGCCGGGCCCGGCTGAGCCTGCCGGTGCGCACGCACACGATGTCACCGCGGCCGACCGCCACGCCGTGCGCCTCGGCGGTGGCGGTCAGGTGTTCCTCGGTGATGGCGAAGCCGTCGGGCAGTTCGCCGTCGCCGATCACGCGTCCCACGTCCAGCAGCACGCCCCGGCCGGCCACCGGGGCGGCCAGGTGCTCGATGCCGGTGACCAGGTCGCCCTCGCTGGTGACGACCTTGTCGGCGGGGCGGCCGTTCCACGCTCTGCCGTGGTCGAAGATGTGGCCCAGGCCGTCCCACTGGGTGGAGCACTGCAGAGGCATGGCGATCACGTCGTCCGCCCCGCCGAAACCGTGCGGGAACCCCTGGTCGCCGTGCACCGCGTCCAGCCCGGTGTCGGTCATCGTGTGCACCGGATTGGTGCGGCGGCGCCAGCCCTTCTGCGGGCCGTCGGTGTCGAAGCGCTGGGACAGCGAGAAGGACGCGCCCTGCCGGACCAGCGCGGCGGCCGCGCGACGTTTGGCGGCGTCGATGAAGTTGACGGTGCCCAGCACGTCGTCCTCGCCCCAACGCCCCCAGTTGGAGCAGCGGGCGGCGACCTCGGCGATGGCCTCTTCAGCGTTCATCGCGGCACCTGTTCCGCTGCGTGCCGAGCCCGGTGATCGTTCCCTCCATGACGTCTCCGGCCCGCAGGAGCCGTCCCCAGTGCAGGCCGTTGCCCGCCGGGCTGCCGGTCAGCACCAGGTCGCCGGGCAGCAGTTCCACGGTCTGCGACACGTACGACACCAACCGCGCCACGTCGAAGATCATGTCCTTGGTGGATTCGTCCTGCATCACCTCACCGTTGAGCCGCAACGTCACCTGCAGGTCGCCGGGATCCGCGACGAACACCGACGGCACCAGGTACGGACCCAGCGGAGTGAACGTAGGCGCGTTCTTGGCCCGCAGCCAGTCGGTGCCGATCTCCGGCATGTCGCGCCGGAACACCAGCTCGCGAGCGGTGATGTCGTTGGCGACGGTGTACGCGGCGACGTGGCCGAGCGCGTCGCCCGGGCTGACGCGGAAGGCCGCGCGGCCGATCACGGCGGCCAGCTCCAGCTCCCAGTCCGGCTTGGCGCACCAGGCCGGGATCACCACATCGTCGTACGGACCGGTGACCGAGGACGGCAGGCCGATGAACACGTACGGCTGATCCTCGGCCGCGCGCCGGTCCATCATCGCCCCGACCTCGGCCCGCACCTGTCCCGCGGGACGACCATCGGCGGGTTCGTGCGCGACCGCCAGGTCGATGACGTGCGTGCGGTAGTTGGCGCCGGACTGGAAGATCTGCCGGGGCTCGACAGGCGCGTGCACCCGTAGCTCCGCCGGCGGCAGCCACTCCCCCGACCTCGCGGCGGCGACCTCGTGCAGCAGGGGCAGGGCGCTGTCCCAGCGCTCCAGGAGGGTCCGCGTGGACGACGCGTACGTGCTCAGGTCGAGGACCCGATCGTCCATGACGAGGCCGGGAAAGGCAGAACCGGTCCCGGATGAGAAGGTGCCGAGCGCGAACGGTCCGGCGAGAGACGGGGATGTTTCCACGAGGTTTCCTCCGAGTGGCAGTGCCCCTAACCTTGAACCCTGCAAAAGAATCTGGGAAATCGATTCTCTGGATCCCGACCATCCACCACACGGATGTGCCATGAATCTCGCCAGCTTGGACCTCAACCTTCTCGTCGCCCTGTGCGCCCTTCTGGAGGAGCGGAACGTCACCAAGGCGGGCCGGCGCATCGGGCTGAGCCAGCCGGCGATGAGTGCCGCCCTGGCCAGACTCCGTCGCCACTTCTCCGACGAACTGCTGGTGAGGCAGGGCAACCGCTATGAGCTGACCCCGCTCGGCACCGCCTTGCGCGCTCCGGCCGCCAACGCGTCCGCGATGCTGGAGCGGCTGTTCGCCAGCCGCGCCGACTTTCAGCCGGCGAGCGAGCAGCACGAGTTCACCCTGCTCTCCTCCGACTACGGCATCGCGGTCTTCGGCGTCCGGCTCGCACGCATCCTGCACGAGGAGGCGCCCGGCGTCCGGCTGCACTTCCGGCACGTGACGCCCGAGATCGTGGAGAACGCCGACGCGATCCTCAGCGGCGTGGACGGGATGCTCATGCCGCACGGCGTCATCAGCGACCTGCCGGCCGTGGAGCTCTTCCGTGACGAGTGGGTGTGCCTGGTCGCCGACGACCACCCCGACGTGGGCGAGCGCATCACCATGGACGATCTGGCCCGCCTGCCCTGGGTGATCTACCAGCGGCCCTTCGACGCGCCCGTCACCCGCCAGCTCACCATGCTCGGCCTGGAACCGTACGTGGACGTGTCCGTGCAGAGCTTCCAGCTCCTGCCCGGCCTCGTGGCCGGCACCCGGCGGGTGGCCTTGATCCAGCGGCGGCTGGCCGACCTGCTGCACGATCTCGCCCCGGTGCGCACGCTGCCCTGCCCCTTCGAGGCGGTGACCCTACAGGAGGCCATGTGGTGGCACCCGGTGCACACCCACGACGCGGCCCACCTGTGGCTGCGCGAAACGGCCGCCCGGCTGGCCAAGGAGATCGCGGCCGACTCCCCCGCCAGGGCGTCCACGCCGTGACCCGTACGGACGGTGTCTGCCGTCCATCCGTCAGAACGCGTACCGAGGATCTGCCGCGCGGCTGATGTGATCACGGTGGCGGGCGCTTAGCATGCGCGAGTGCATGCTAAGGCCGTGTCCCTGGCCCGGCGCCACCCGCTGCTCGTGGACGGGGTGGTGGCGGTCATGCTGGCCGTCGGGTCGTGGATTTTCCCCGTCATCGAACCCCAGCCGCCGGACCGGCCGCCCGACGCGCTCGGCCTGGCCATCAGCGCCCTGGTCAACCTGCCGCTGATCTGGCGCCGCCGCTGGCCGGTGACGGTGCTGCTGGTCTCCTGCGCTGCCGCGATGACCTACCACGAGCTGGGCTACCACTACGGGCAGAACAACATGGGCCCGCTGCTGGCCCTGTATTCGGTGACCGTGCACCGTTCGCCGTGGGCGGCGGCGCCCGGCAGCGCCCTGGTGCTGATCGAGTGGACGCATGCCAACACGTGGCTGCCGAGCGCGTTCTGGTCAGCCCTGGGCAACGCGACGTTCGTGGTGGGCTGGGTCCTGGTCTTCGCCACCGGCATGCGTCTGCTGGCCGTACGGAACCGGCAACTGGCGGACCTGGCCGAGCAACTGCGCCGCGAGCAGGAGGCGGCCGCCGCCCGGGCGGTGGCGGAGGAGCGGGTGCGGATCGCCCGCGAGGTCCATGACGCCGTGGCCCACAACGTCAGCGCCATGGTGATCCAGGCCGACGGCGCCGAGGCCGCGCTGCTGGACGCGGACCTGGCGGAGGTGAGCGGGGCCATCGGGGCGATCGGCCGGTTGGGCCGGGCCGCGCTGGCGGAGCTGCGGCTGGTCGTCGGGATGTTGCGTGAGGCGCCGATGGCGCCCCAGCCGGGCATCGAGACGATCACCGCCCTGGTGGAACGGCTGCCCCTTCGAGTACGGTTACGGATCGACGGACCCGTCCGCCAGGTGTCGCCGGGATTGGGGCTGGCGGCCTACCGGATCGTGCAGGAGGCTTTGACCAACACCCTCAAGCACGCCGGGAAGGAGGCCACGGCCGAGGTGCTGCTCCGATACGCCGACGACGGGCTGCACGTGCGCATACGCGACGACGGCGGCGGCCGCTCCGGCGGGTCGGCCCAGCCGGGCAGGGACGGGCACGGGCACGGGTTGGTCAACATCCGGGAGCGGGCGGCCATGTTCGGCGGGACCAGCCGCGCCGTGCCGCTGGAAGGGGCGGGTTTTCAGGTCGATGCGACACTGCCGTGGGCGTAGGACGTCATGACCGCCATTCGTGTGCTGCTGGTGGACGATCAGGAACTGGTCCGCACCGGCATCCGGCTGGTGCTGCGCAGGGAGTCCGCGATCACCGTGGTCGGCGAGGCCGCGGACGGCAAGCAGGCGCTGGAGTTGCTGGCCGAGGTCGAGACCGACGTCGTCGTCATGGACATCCGCATGCCCGGCATGGACGGCCTGGAGGCCACCGAACGGATCTGCGCCAAGGCTGGGCCGAAAGTCCTGATCTTGACCACCTTCGACCTCGACGACTACGTCTTCGGCGCGCTCAAGTCCGGCGCGAGCGGATTCCTGCTCAAGGACACCGGGCCGCAGGCCTTCGCCGAGGCGATCAAGACCGTGCACCGCGGCGAGTCCGTGCTGGCGCCGTCGGCCACCCGGCTGCTCGTCTCCCACTTCGTCGCCCACCAGCCATCGCGCCCGGCGCACGCTCCTGACAGGCGCGCCGAGCTGCTGAGCCGCCGCGAGCGCGAGGTCCTCGCCGAGATCGCCACCGGCCAGTCCAACGCCGAGATCGCGGCCCGGATGTTCCTCTCGGAAGGCACCGTCCGCACGCACGTCAGCCACATCCTGGCCAAGCTGGGGTTGCGCGACCGCGTGCAGGCCGTGATCTTCGCCTTCGAGAACGGGCTGACCAAGCCCGGCTGAGTGCGGCGGCCCTCCGATGACTGCCAGGACAGGGCGTCAGGAACGGAATCCTCGCGCGAGAGCCCCCGCCCATCAGCGCCTCCCGGGCCTGCGCGGTGCGCAGGCCCGGGAGGTCCGCCGGGGAGCCTCGCCCCCGAGGTCAGTTGGAGATTTTGTAGAACTGCCACTTCTGGCCCGGGCTCGTCGCGATGCAGTCCCAGAGGATGGCGTCGGCCTTCGCGACCACGCTCCTGCCGATGGCCAGGCACTTCCGTTGGGAGTTCATGTTGACGATCTTGTTGACGTTGCCGCCGAGCTGATAGAAGCCCCACTTCTGGCCCGGGCTGCCGAGGCAGTCCCAGAGGATGGCGTCAGCCCCGTTGGCCTGGCTGCTCTTGCCGATGGCCAGGCACCTCGTGAGCGAGGAGACGTGCCTGGGCTTGATCGACCCGTCGCCGGAGATGTACCAGAGCTGGTTGTAGTTGCCGTTGCACTGGTACTGGATCACCTGGGCGCCGTTCCCGGTTCTGGCGCCCTCCACATCGAGGCACAGGCCGCTGTTGTCGTTCTTGATCCTGTACCATCCGGCGGCCTGAACTGTGTCTCCGTCCCGCGGTAAAGGCTGGGGGTCGGGGTTGGCCGTGGCCGCGGCCGGGGTCGCGGCCAGGACCGTCGCCATGGCGGCGAGGGCGATCATGCGGAACGGCTTGGGCATGGAAATCTCCCTTTTGGATGATCTTGTGGGGAACGTGCGTCCCCACTATCCGTTCGCCGCCGGGTGGCCCACATCGGCCTGGCCGCTGAATCGCCGCTCTGCCCTGCCGCTGATGCGGGCCGGCTCGAAGATCTGCTTCAAGGAGGATGTCCTGCTGTACGAGAAGAAGAACCGGCGGCCGGAGGGCGTGCGGAGCGGCTGCAGATGGCGTAGTTAGTTAGGGGTCCTAACCCAATTCGCTGGTCGACGCGCTCACCATGACGTCACAAGTTGGTTTCGGGAGCTTGACCGCGCCGAATCGACCATTTACGGTCCCAAGCAAGTTAGGAATCCTTACTAATTCTCCGGTGGACGACGTAACCCCCCACACCAGCCCTAGGAGACCCTCGTGCGCTTCGTCCCTCTCGCGGCGGCCGGGTTGCTGGCCCTGTCGCTGACCGCATGCACCGCGGGCAAGGAGGCACCACCCTCGCTCGGCGCCCAGCCCAAACCCACGACGAGCGGCAGCGGCCCGGCCGCCGCCGCGTTGCCCGCCGCCACGCTGGAGCTGTGGCACGGCTTCTCCACCGACGTCGAGGCGAAGGCGTTCGAGGAGGCGGTCGCGAGCTTCACCAAGAAGTTCCCGCAGATCAAGGTCACCATGAAGAAGGGCATCCAGGACGACCAGATCACCCAGGCGATCCGCAGTGGCAAGGCGCCCGACGTGGCGGCCTCGTTCACCACCGACAACGTCGCCCAGTGGTGCAAGAGCGGCGCGTTCCAGGATCTCACCCCGGTCATCAAGCAGGACGGCATCGACCTCGGCGTGCTGCCGGCCGCGTCCCGGGCCTACACCGAGTTCGAGGGCAAGCGGTGCACGATGCCGCTACTGGCCGACGCGTACGGGCTGTACTACAACAAGGCGCTGATGAAGGGCGAGCAGCCGCCGAAGACCCTGACCGAGTTGGCCGAGCTGACCAAGAAACTCACGGTCCGCGACGCCGACGGCGACATCAAGGTCGCCGGGTTCATCCCGAGCTTCCAGTACTACGAGAACTCCCCCAGCCACCTCGGCCCCATGGTCGGCGCCAGCTGGTACAACGACGACGGCACCTCGGCCATCGGCGCCGACCCCGCCTGGAAGGAGCTCCTGCGCTGGCAGAAGGAGCTGGTCGACTGGTACGGCTACGACAAGCTGGAGAAGTTCCGCAAGGGGCTGGGTGACGAGTGGGGCGCCGAACACCCGTTCTTCAAGGGCAAGGTAGCCATGGTGCTCGACGGCGAGTGGCGTAACGCCATGATCGCCAACGACCCGGTGGCGAAGGACATGGACTACGGCACCGCCCCGCTGCCCGTCGCCGACGACAAGCCCGAGCTGTACGGCAGCGGCTTCACCGCCGGGACCGTGATGGGCGTGCCGCGCGGCTCCAAGAACCCGCAGCACGCCTGGGAGCTGGTCAAGCACCTCACCACCGACACCGAGTCGCTGGTGACGCTGTCCAACGCCCTGCGCAACGTGCCCACCACCAAGGCCGCCATGGAACACCCGGACCTGGCCAGGGACGACAACTTCGCCACGTTCCTCAAGATCTTCGCCCACCCCAAGACCTCGACGCTGCCGGCCAACGTCAACAGCGTCTTCAACCAGGACGCCTTCTCCACCTTCCTCACCCAGTGGGAGAAGGGCGCGGTCAAGGACCTCGACGCCGGGCTGGCCGGGGTGGACAAGCGGATCAACGACAAGCTGAAGCTCTCCGGAGGCTGATGATGGTCTCCACCCGCGTCGCGCCGCCGCCCCGGTGGCGCGGCGAGGGCGCGCGCGCCCTGCTGTGGCTGTCGCCGTGGATGATCGGTGTCGCGGTCTTCTTCGTCTACCCGCTGCTGTCCACGGTGTACTTCTCCTTCCACCGGTACGACCTGTTCACGCTGGAGTTCATCGGCCTGGACAACTACCGTTACGCCTTCTCCGACACCCGCGTGCTGCAGTCGGCCCTGAACACCCTCTGGCTCGTGGTGTTCATGGTCCCGGCCCAGGTCCTGTTCGCGCTCGGCGTGGCGCAACTGCTGGCCAAGCTGAAGAGCGGCGGCGCGATCCTCCGGACGATCTTCTACCTGCCGTCACTGGTGCCCATGGTGGCCGGCACGGTCGCCTTCGTGTACCTGCTAAACCCGGCGACCGGCCCGGTCAACCAGGTGCTGGCCTGGTTCGGGATCACCGGCCCGGACTGGTTCGGCAGTGCCGCCTGGGCCAAGCCCAGCCTCACCCTGCTCGCCCTGTGGGGCGCCGGCAACACCATCATGATCTTCCTGGCGGCGCTGCTGGACGTGCCCAAGCACCTGTACGAGGCGGCCGCGATCGACGGCGCGGGCGGCTGGCGGCAGTTCCGCAGCGTCACGCTGCCCGTCATCTCCCCTGTGCTGATGTTCTCGGCGGTCACCGGCGTGATCTACGCCGTGCAGTACTTCACCCAGGCGATGATCGCCTCCCGGGTGGCCTCCGGCGCGACCGACTCGGCAGGCAGCACGTTCACCCCCGGCTATCCGGACGGCTCCCTGCTCACCCTGCCCCAGCACCTGTTCCACACCGGTTTCCGCGACTGGTCGATGGGGCTGGCCTGCGTGCACGCACTGCTGCTGTTCGCGGTCGCGATGCTGTTCACACTGATCCTGCTGCGCCAGTTCAACCGGGCGGAGGGGGCGTCATGACGCACAGGCGCGGCCTGATGTGGATCGCGCAGCACGCGCTGGCCATCGCGCTCGCGCTGATGTTCCTCGGCCCGATCGCGTTCGTGGCGCTGACCGCGCTCATGACCGACGAGCAGGCGCTCACCAGTCAGCTGTGGCCCCAGCAGTGGAACTGGGCCAACTTCGGCGAGGTCTTCGCCCGCTCGGAACTGCTCACCTGGACGGTCAACACCTTCGTCTACGCCTCGCTGGCGACGCTGTTCATGCTGGTCTCGTCCATTCCCGCGGCCTATGCCCTGTCCCGCTTCCGCTTCAGCGGCCGCAAGGCGGCCTTCCTCGTCGTGATCAGCACGATGATGCTGCCGCCACAGGTCGTCGCGGTGCCGATCTACCTGGTGTGGGCGCGGCTGGACCTGACGGACTCGCTGTGGCCGCTGATCCTGCCGATGCTCTTCGGCGACGCCTTCTCGATCTTCCTGCTGCGCCAGTTCCTCATCACGATCCCGCGCGACTACACCGACGCGGCGAAGGTGGACGGCTGCTCGGACGTGCGGATCCTGTTCACCGTCATCCTGCCGATGGCCCGCCCCGCGATCGCCGCGGTGGCGCTGTTCTCCTTCTTCTACTGCTGGAACGACTACTACGGGCCGCTGCTGTACGCCGGAGTCGACCAGGAGGGCTGGACCCTGTCGCTCGGACTGGCCACCTTCAAGGCCTTCCACAGCGTTCAGTGGAACCTCACCATGGCCGCCACCCTGCTGGTGACCGCCCCGGTGATCATCGTTTTCCTCTTCGCCCAGCGGGTCTTCATCGAGGGCGTCACATTGACGGGAGTGAAAGGTTGAAACTCGCCGTGGTCGGGGGCGGCTCGACGTACACGCCTGAGCTGGTCGACGGGTTCGCGCGGCTGCGGGAGGATCTGCCGTTGACCGAGCTGGCGCTGGTGGATCCGGCCGCGGAGCGGCTGGAGCCGGTCGCGGGCATGGCCCGCCGGATGCTGCGCGCTGCCGGGCACCCGGCCACCGTGACCGCCACCGCCGATCTGCGGGAAGGGGTCGCCGGGGCGGCGGTGGTCCTCCTGCAGCTGAGGGTGGGCGGGCAGGCGGCCCGCGAGGTGGACGAGACGCTGCCGCTGCGCTGCGGCTGCGTCGGCCAGGAGACGACGGGCGCGGGCGGGCTGGCCAAGGCGCTGCGCACGGTGCCGGTGGTGCTGGACATCGCCGAGGTGATCGCCGAGCACGCGCCCCAGGCGTGGATCGTCGACTTCACCAACCCGGTCGGCATCGTCACCAGAGCGCTGCTGGACGCCGGGCACCGCGCGATCGGGCTGTGCAACGTGGCGATCGGCTTCCAGCGCCGCTTCGCGTCCATGCTCGGCGTCGAGCCGTCGCGGGTGTCGCTCGGCCACGTCGGCCTCAACCACCTCACCTGGGTCCGCTCGGTGCACCTGGACGGGGCTGACGTGCTGCCGGAGCTGATCCGGCGGCACGGCCCGGAGATCGCCGCCGGGATCAGCCTGCCGGTCGAGCTGGTCACCAGGCTGGGCGCGGTGCCGTCTTACTACCTGCGCTACTTCTACGCCCATGATCTCGTCGTCGAGGAGCAGCGGACCGCGCCGACGCGGGCGTCCGAGGTCGCCGCCCTGGAGCGGCGGCTGCTGGAGCTCTACGCCTCGCCGTCCGCCGACACCAAGCCCGCGCTGCTGGAGCAGCGCGGTGGCGCCTTCTACTCCGAGGCGGCGGTGGCGCTCATCGCCTCGCTGCTCGGCGACCGGGGCGACACCCAGGTCGTCAACGTGCGGGGCGGCGGCGTCCTGCCGTTCCTCCCGGACGAGGCGGTCGTCGAGGTCCCGGCCAGGATCACCGCCTCGGGGGCCGTCCCGCTGCCCGTCGCCCCCGTCGAGCCGCTGTACGCCGGGCTCGTCGCGCACGTGTCGGCGTACGAGACGCTCGCCCTCGAAGCCGCCCTGCACGGAGGGCGTGGACGGATCGCCGACGCGCTGCTCGCCCACCCGCTCGTCGGCCAGGAGCACCTGGCGCGCGAGCTGACCGGGCTGCTGCTGGAGGCCAACCGTCCGCACCTGCGCTGGGCAGGAGCGCGATGAGGACGATCCTGGCTGTGGACGGCGGCAACAGCAAGACCGACCTCGCGCTGGTGGCCGAGGACGGCACGGTGCTCGCCACCGGCCGGACCGGCCCGTTCCTGCCCCAGAGCGCCGGGGTGGGCGCCGCCGCGGACGTGGTGGAGCGGGGGGCCAGAGCGCTGCGCGACGGCATGGCCGCGCCGTACGCCGACGTGATGTCGGCCTACCTGGCCGGAGCCGACTTCCCCGCTGAGGAGGAGGCGCTGCGCGGGGAGTTTCTGGCACGCGGCTGCGCGGGCGAGGTGTCGGTGGCCAACGACACCTTCGCGGTGCTGCGCGCGGGCGCCTCCCGGCCGTACGGCGTCGTCGTGGTGTGCGGGGCCGGCATGAACGCCGCCGGCGTCTCCCCGTCCGGCGAGGTGGCGCGCTTTCCAGCGCTCGGCAAGCGCAGCGGCGACTGGGGCGGCGGCGAGGAGCTGGCCGAATGGGTGCTCTGGCACGCCTCCCGGATGGAGGACGGGCGTGGCCCGGCAACGGCGCTGGCCGAGCTGGTCGTCACGCGCTTCGGCACGGCGAGCGTCGCGGAGGTGGTGCTCGCCCTGCACTTCGGCGAGCTGGACCCGGCCCGGCTGCACGAGCTGGTGCCGGGCCTGTTCGCCGTCGCGGCCGGTGGCGACGCCGTGGCCAGGGGGTTGGTCGCGCGGCAGGCAGAGGAGGTGGCGGTGATGGCCAGGGTGTGCCTGGAGCGGCTCGGTCTGCTGAACACGCCTGTCGAGGTGGTGCTCGGCGGGAGCGTGCTGACGGCTCGGGACCCGTACATGCAGGGCATGATCGAGGCCGCGGTCGGCGCGAGCGCGCCGCACGCGCGGGTCGTGGTCTGCGCCCTCCCTCCTGTCGCGGGCGCCGCCCTGGCCGGACTGGACCTGCTCGGCGCGGCCGAGGCCGCGCGCACCCGAGTTCGCGATCATTTCAGGAGGAGCAGATGAGAAGGCTGATCCCTGCCACGCTCGCGCTGGCGATGCTGGCGTCCGCGAACGTCGCCCCCGCCCAGGCCGCCGCCCCCGCCCTCGTCCGGGTGGACCAGGTCGGATACTGGCCGGGCGAGAGCAAGCACGCCTACCTGATGACCTCCGGCCGGGCGGGGCGCTTCACCGTGGTCGACCGCCGCGGGCGGGTGGTCCTCACCGGGCGGGCTGGCCGCGACCAGGGCGCCTGGAACAGTCGCTACCCGCACGTCCACGACCTCGACCTGACCCGGCTGCGCACCCCCGGCCTCTACCGGGTCAAGGCCGGCGGGACGACGTCGGCCGAGTTCGAGATAGCGCCGTCGCGGAATCCGGCGGCCAAGGTGCTGGGCTTCTTCGGCCTTCAGCGCGACGGCGCCGACGCGCCGCGCAGGCCGAGCCACCTCAACGACCGGGCCGCCTCCGTCTACGACTGGCCCGTGTTCGCCGGCCCCGACACCGACCAGATCAAGGGCGAGCTGACGAAGATCGGCGGCCCGGTCGACGTCGAGGGCGGCTGGTTCGACGCGGGCGACTACCTCAAGTTCACCCACATCCTGGCGTACGTGGACACGCTGCTCTGGGCCGCGCAGCGGGACGGGACGGCCCCGAGCCCCGCCCTGCGGAACGAAGCAGCACACGGCCTGAAATATCTGGACAAGATGTGGGATGAGGAGTCGAAGACTCTCTACATCCAGGTCGGCATCGGCGCCGGCAACGCCGAGGGTACGTTCGTCGGCGACCACGACATCTGGCGCCTGCCCGAGGCCGACGACGGCGACGACGCCGAAGGGCACCGGTTCATCCGCCACCGCCCGGTCTTCCGCGCCGCCGCCCCCGGCCGGCCGATCAGCCCGAACCTGGCCGGCCGCACGGCCGCCGCCTTCGCCCTGGCCGCCCAGCTCGAACCGTCCCACCGGCGCGCCACCCAGCTGCTCGACCAGGCCGCCTCCATCTACGCGATGGCCCAGACCACCGGCGTGGACCGGCTGGTGACCTCCCTGCCGCACGCCTTCTACCCAGAGAGCGTCTGGCGCGACGACATGCAGCTCGGCGGCGCCGAGCTGGCCCTGGCCGCGCAGCGCCTGCGCGACCCGCGCGCCGGGCGGTGGCTGGCGGAGTCGGCCCGCTGGGCGCGCGGCTACCTGGACGAGGAGCCTGGCGACACGCTCAACCTGTACGACGTGAGCGCCCTGGCCCACGCCGACCTCGTCAAGGCCATGCGCGCGGCCGGAACCGGGGGGCACGCCGTCTCCGAGGCCGACCTGATCGCCGGGCTCAAGGCCCAGCTCGACATCGGCGCCCACCGCGCCGCCACGGACCCGTTCCGCGCCGGAGCGCGCTACGACACCTTCGACTCCGTTCCGCACGCGTTCGGCCTGGCCGCAACCGCGCGCCTGTACCGGTCGGTGACCGGCGACGGCGCCTACGACGCCTTCGGCACCCGGCAGCGCAACTGGGCGCTCGGCGCGAACCCCTGGGGCGTGTCCTTCGTCGCCGGGGCAGGCGAGCACTCGATCGCCTGCCCGCACCACCAGATCGCCAACATCACCGGCAAGCCCGCAACAGGCGCGGTCGTCAACGGCCCCAACGACGCGAACCTGTTCGAGGACGGCCTGGGCGAGCACTTCGAGGAGATGCCCGCCTGCCCGGCCGACGGAGTGGACCGCTACGAGCGGTTCACCGGGCACGGCAGCCGCTTCGTCGACGACGTGCGCTCCTGGCAGGCGTCCGAGCCGGCCGACGATTTCGCGGCCATCGCCCTGTACGCTCTCACGTTGACGTCGACATGACGCCCCTGACGTGGAGGTGACGTGAAGCCCCCAGTCCACGGGACGCCGAGGCTGATGCGCGCGATCAACGACCGCGCCGCACTGCGCATCCTGCTGGAGAAAGGCCCGCTGACCCGTCCCGAGCTGAGCGAGCTGACCGGCCTGTCCAAACCGACGGCGTTCCAGCTCCTGGCCCGCCTGCAGGAGGCGGGCCTGGTGGTCAACGACGGCGTCCGGGCGGGCCAGCCCGGACGCACGGCCGAGGTCTACCGGGTCAACGCCGCCGCCGCGTACGTGGCCGCGCTGGACGTCACCCCCGAGCGGATCGGCGTACAGGTGGCCGACATCACCGGCGCCGTCGTCGGCGCGGCCGGCTCGCCCGCCCCGTCGCCCACGGGCGGCGGCCTGGTCGAGCGGCTACGGGAGGCCGTCGAGGCGGCGCAGTCGCCCGGCCCGCTGCGCCGCGTCGTCATCGGCGTGCAGGGCGCCGTCGACCCCACGACCGGCAGGCTCGACTACGCCACCGCCGCGGACATGCCCGGCTGGCAGATCCCCGACCTGGTGCCCACGCTCAGCGACGGGCTCGGCGTCACCGTCGACGTGGAGAACGACGTCAACCTCGTCGCCCGCGCCGAGCAGGCGCACGGCGCGGCGGCCGACTGCCCGGACTTCGTGCTGCTGTGGGCCGGGGAGGGGCTCGGCGCCGCCCTCGTGATCGGCGGGCGGCTGCACCGCGGCTTCTTCGGCGGTGCGGGCGAGGTCGGCTACATGCCCATCCCCGGCGCGGCCACCGCCCTCGACGGCGGCCGGTTCGGCCACCACGGCTACCAGGCCCTGGCCGGCGGACCGGCCGTGCACGACCTGCTGCGCTCGTACGGCGTGCACGGGGCCGACTTCCAGGAGTCGGTGGCGACCGCGGTGCGCCTGGCCGAAGGCACCGGGAGGGCCGCCGAGGAGGCGCTCGCCGGCCTGCGTACGGTGGCCGCCCGGGTCGCCCTCGGCCTGGCGACCATCGCCTCGGTCGTCGACCCGGGACTCGTCGTGCTGGCCGGGAGCCTGGTGTCCGCCGGGGGCGAGCGGCTGCGCGACCTCGTCGAGCGCGAACTGCGGGCACTCGACGTCAAGCGGCTGCGGGTGCGGCTGTCGGCCGTCCGGGGCAACCCGGTGCTGGTCGGCGCGATGGACCTGGCGCTCGCCCGGGTCAGGGACGAGGTGTTCGGGCAGGCCACCCGCGACGGCGACCCCGTCACCGCAGCGGGCCGCTGACCCTCGCCGCGCTACAACTGCGTTCGAGTCCACGGATCCCCGTCTCTTTCGCCAGGCCTGAGTACGCGTGGCAGCACGCTGCCGAATCGCTTGCCATCCGGTGGGTGATCAGGCCACGGATGACTGGGCGGGCGCCTCCGCGAGCGACAGGCTGTTGCCGTCCGGGTCGAGGACTTCCACGTGGCGCACGCCGTTGCCGTAGGTCTCCACGCCCTCGTGCTCGATGCCGCGCGCGGCCAGCCGGGCCAAGATGTCGTCGAGGTCGGTCACGCCGAGCGTGATCATGGTTCCGCCCACCCGTGCGGCCCGCACGTGCCGGTCGTCGATGACGACCCACGCGTTCTCACCGACCTGCCACAGGTACTCCTCGCCGATGATCTCATCCGCCGGCCGCCCGAAGAACACCTCGAACCACTTCTGCGATGTCGTCCGGTCACGCACGCACACCACGCTGTACAGGTCCACCCGAACCGCTCCTTCCAGTCGTTTCGAGAGTGAGACCACTCCCGCGACCGAAACTCATCGGCGATCGGCCACCGCGTCGCGCAGGAGCACCGTCAGCTCGGGCGACGGCGCGGCCTCGGTTCGCCGGTGCCGCATCCTTGCGGTACCGGACCGCAAGAATCTCCCCCACTGCTCCGACTACCTCCCCGTAGGGCGCCTGGCCTGGGCGTTCGTCAGAGGTTGCTTGTCAGCTTCCAAAGGAGGATGCATGTCACAGCTGTTGAGGGTGCACTGCTTCAACGTGTCGCGGGACGGGTTCGGTGCCGGTGAGGGGCAGAGCTTGGACCGACCGTTCGGCCACGCGGACCCCACCGCCCTGTGGTCCTGGGCGGGCGCCACCGCCAGCTGGGTGAACCGCACCGACCCCGGCGGCACCCGCGGCCTGGACGACTACCTGACCCGCGACCACACCCGCAACATAGGAGCGGAGATCATGGGCCGCAACAAGTTCGGCCCCCAGCGTGGCCCCTGGGAGAACCACGAGTGGCGGGGATGGTGGGGAGACACCCCGCCGTTCCACACACCGGTCTTCGTGCTCACCCACTACGAACGCCCGTCCTTCACCCTGGCCGACACCACCTTCCATTTCCTCGACGCGACACCGGCCCAGGCGCTGGCCCGCGCGAAGCAGGCCGCCGACGGCCGGGACGTGCGCCTCGGCGGCGGAGTCGCCACCGTCCGCGAGTTCGTCGAGGCCGACCTGGTCGACACGATGCACATCGCCGTCGCGCCCGTCGACCTCGGTCGAGGCGAACGACTGTGGAAGAGCCACACCGACCTGCTCGACCGCTTCCACCTTGAGACCGTGCCGAGCCCCAGCGGGATCACACATCTCCTGTTCTGGAGACGATGACGAGCTGACCCCGCACGATCGCACGCACATTCCGCGATGACCGCGTACCTGCCCGCGACCCAGGCATGGGCAGGTCATCAGCCCCGCTGGGCCCTCCTGACGGTGCTGGGCGAGCCCCGGGATCAGGCGGCCGGGTCGACGTCGGTGAAGACGACCTCCTTCACAAGGGGATGGAAAGGGCTGGGCGGGGCGGCGCAGGTCGTCGGTGGCGGAGGCGCCGAAGCGGCTGATGTGGGCGCGCAGGTAGGGGCCGACCTGGTGATCTGCCGGCGGCGCGGCAGTGATCAATTGTGGCGGTGGGTGCTGCGAGCACGACGGGACTAGCGCGGTCTGGGATTCGAGTAGGGGTCGCGGTCTTCGTCCAGGACGTCGGCGGCCGTGCGGATGATGAGCGGATCGGGCACGCCGACTACCTCGTGGTTCTTGTTGTCGTAGTCGAATTGGGTCAGTACGTGGCGGATGGCTTCGATGCGGGCGCGCTTCTTGTCGTTGCTCTTGATGACCGTCCAGGGTGCATGGTCGGTGTCGGTGTGCTGGAACATGTCCTCTTTGGCGTCGGTGTACTCGTCCCACTTCTGGCGGGAGGCCAGGTCCATCGGGGACAGCTTCCAGCGGCGTACCGGGTCGACGGTGCGGATGATGAAGCGGGTGAGCTGCTCGCTGCGGGACACCGAGAACCAGAACTTGATCAGGTGGATGCCGTCCTCGACCAGCATCTGTTCGAGCATCGGCGCCTGCTGCAGGAACTGCAGGTACTCCTGTGCGGTGCAGAACCCCATCACCCGCTCGACGCCGGTCCGGTTGTACCAGGAGCGGTCGAAGAAGACCATCTCGCCGGCCGCGGGGAGGTGGGCGATGTAGCGCTGGAAGTACCACTGGGCGCTCTCCCGCTCACCTGGCTTGTCCAGGGCCACGACAGCGGAGCCGCGAGGATTGAGATGTTCGCGGAAGCGCTTGATCGTCCCACCCTTGCCCGCCGCGTCGCGCCCTTCGAAGAGGATCACCAACCGAGCTCCGGTTTCCTTGATCCAATACTGCAGCTTCACCAGCTCGATCTGAAGTTGCCGCTTGGTTCGGTCGTACTCCTGCCGGTCCATCTTGGTCGTGTACGGGTAGTGCTCCCGCCAGGTGTCAACGGGGTGACCATGACGGTCCACCAGAATCGGGTCGTCATCGTCGTCGTCGACCACCCGGAGGTTGGGAAGATCGTCGAGGAGCTCGCTGGCGGCCACCGCGCTTTCCCCGTGCCGGTCAGTAGTCAGGAGGCGGTTTCCGAGGGTGTCGCCCGTGTCATTGTTCGTGTTGTCCACGTCGCGCGCCCTACCCCGAGCCCTCCGCCCGACACGCGGAGACACCGTCTACACGGCCGATGATGAGCTCATCTGCGAGCGGGTCTTCCCGCCCTGCACACCCTGCCTGATGATCAGTTACCGTCATGATCGGGCTGATCACGAGCGTGAGCCGCACCCGCGTGCCCGCCCGATGAGCAGGTCGGCCGGGGCGTGCGCCGCATTGGCATCGACACCCGGCCTGCCCTCCTCCCGCTCACGCAAGACGGTCTCCCGGCAGGCAAGACCGCGACGAACGGCGAACCGCCCCCGCCGGTCCGTCCGGCGGAGGCGGCCGCGCAGCCTCCTACAGCTCGCAGCTGGTCTCGAATTCACCGTCACAGCGGTCGGTGTCGGCGCCGCCGTTGAGCGTGTCGGCGCCGATACCGCCGCTCAGACGATCATTGCCCCCGCCGCCGTTGAGCGTGTCGTTACCGAAACTGCCGAACAGGATGTCGGCGCTGGAGCCGCCATTGACGGTGTCGATGCCGTTGTCGCCGGAGAGCGTGCTCGGCAGCTTCGTGTTGTTGCGGATCGCGTCGCCGCCGTCCCCTGCGAACACGTCGACGCGATCGATCCCACCGGCCGGACACTGCGTCGCGGCCCCCGACTGCGTGCATCCAGAACCGGCCGCCACGGACCCGAGCGTATTGCTGATGGTCACCACGGTGCCCGTCGCGTTGAGCTTGATCTCGATCCCGTCGGCCACCGAGCTGCCGTTGACGAGGATCCTGCCGCTGTCGAGTTGCGCGGTGACGGTGGCCGCCGACGCCGGTCCGGCCAGCGCCACGGCGCCGGTGAACAGGACAGTGGCGAATCCCAGGGCCATACCCGCGCTGCTGAGCATGCGACGACCCGTGTTGGTGCTGAACATTCCTTGGTTCCCCTCGATGATGTGTCGGTCCGGACCCCCGGAACACTGTGAGGGAGCCTCATCCCCGGCTCATCGCAAAAGGGCGCACTGGCCAGGCGTACTAGTTCGTTGACTGGCGGCCTTCCCATCCGCGCCGGCACCGTTGGTAGGCGTCCCGGTAGCGGCGCGGATCCCATGACGTGGCACCGTTCACGTTCTCCGTCGTGGTCAGGTGTACCGGCGTCGCGCCAGCCGCACTGCGACGCCTCATCGCAACAGCCCACGGCGAACTACGCCTTCGCGTCGCCATCGTCGCCCGGCTCACCTTCAACTGCAAAGATGCCGGCCTGGCGGCAGCGGGCCCGATCGTCAGGCCAGGTGGGGAATCCGGGTGACGGCGGGCCGAACGAAGGCTTCCTGCCCTGACCGGCCGGCTCGGCTGCCCGGCGCCGAACCACCTGCTGGCCGTCTTCGCCCTGGTCGGCCTGCCGGTCCAGCCCGCACACGCGGCCGTTCCGGCACTTTCGGCCCTCACCCTGGGCAAGGGGATTTACGTGCGGACTCCGTTGTCTGAGCGGACATGTGCGCTTCTTGCGAGCCGTCCGGCATGACGTGACCGATCTGCGGGCCGCGTGGGCACCCGGGCAGGGCGGGGTGGTGGTGTCCGGTCCGAGGCCTTCGCCACCTGGCTAGCAGCGACCGGCGATCATGTCCATGAGCCGTGGCACCACGCGGTCGGCGGCGACCCTGAACCCGTCGTGCTCGAACTCGTTGGTCACCCACGCGCGCGTGTTGGCCACCCGGCCTGCCGTCTCCAGCGACAGGCCGGCGTCGACGTACATGTCGTCGTGGTACACGACGGCGGCCACGGGCACCTGGTTGCCGGCCAGCCGTACCGGGTCATAGAGGGCGGGCCAGCCGGAGTGGTCGGCGAGCCGCTCCGCCGCCTCCTTGAACGGCCGCAGCGAGCGGATCTCGTCGAACATCCACGGGTAGATCATCTCACCGGTGAGCATCTCGGGGGCGGCGAAGTCCTCCGGCATGACCCTGGCGGCGGCCCACGAGGTGGCGGCACCCTGCGCGTAGATCGGCTCGTGCAGAACCGCGAACAGCGGGGCGCCCACGAAGCCCGTGTCCGTCATGACCTCGTAGAGGAACGCGTCCGACAGCCCGCCGCCCGCCCACGCGTCGTCCAGCAGCCAGTGGAGCGAGGCGGCGTCGTCGCCGGTGCCGAGTCTCATACCCAGCGTCTTGAAGCGCCTGGAGGTGAGGCGGTCGCCGTCGGGCAGCAGCACCTCCTCGCCGTCCAGGTGCTCGACGATCCGTCGCACCTTCTCGGCGTCGCCGGGGAAGCGCCGGTAGAAGCGGGTGACCTTGTCGCGCACCCGCGCGTAGGTGCGGGTGTAGACATCGTCGGCGGTCGCGTCGAGTC
The DNA here is from genome assembly GCF_037044575.1 of Nonomuraea sp. LPB2021202275-12-8. Lineage (NCBI taxonomy): Bacteria > Bacillati > Actinomycetota > Actinomycetes > Streptosporangiales > Streptosporangiaceae > Nonomuraea > Nonomuraea sp. LPB2021202275-12-8. The sequence continues at coordinate 64,490 of NZ_JBAHWD010000038.1, forward strand.
CGGGCAGGCCGCCGGTGATGTGGCAGGCCCTGAGCGCGGACGGCGCCTGCGACAGGTAGGTGAGGGTGACGAATCCGCCGTAGCTCTGCCCCCAGGTCTCCCACTGCTCGACGCCGAGTGCGGCGCGGATGTGCTCGCAGTCGGCGACGATCGCGTCCGCGCGGAAGTGGGTGAGGTAGTCGGCCAGGTCCGCAGGCTCCCTCGGCAGGGAGGAGGCGACGACCGGCGTGCTGCGGCCGGTGCCGCGCTGGTCGAGGAGCAGGACGCGGTGGGTTTTCATGATGTGGGCGAAATACGCGGGCCCCGACGGTCGGGGAGATCTGCCGCCGGGGCCGCCCTGCAGGAACAGCGCCCACGGCAGGTCCGAGCGCGTGGGGTCGGCGATCTCGCGGGCGAAGACCGTGATGGTGGGGCCGCCCGGGTCCGCGTGGTCGAGCGGGACGGTGAACTCGTGGTCGACGGCACGCAGGCCCGGCAGAGCGACTTTCACCGTCATGCGATCGGATCTTACGCCTTATGTCATCGTCGACCCAGTCCTGAGCCGCGCGCCGGGCGAGGTCGAGCAACCACTGCCGGATCGATGTGGAGCGCCTGCGCGAGGTGCTGGCCGGGCTGCCGCTACCGCGCTGACCGGATGGCCGGGTCGTGCAGACGGGCGTGGTCTTGCAGCAGCTGCCCAAGTTGAGAGTGGAACCGTTTCTGCGGAATCGGAGCCTGCTTGTCGCAGCATCAAGGGCGTTCGACGCGCAGTGCCCGCAATTCGTTGCCGCCCTGCGTTTGCCTGATCAGCTCCAAGCCGTCGGTCAGCCGCCCTGCCTTCACCCGGGGCAGGGCCTGGTCCAACGCGGGATCCTCCCATGCCCTGCCCACCTGCATCCGAGAGGTCTTGTCGAGCAGGTCAAGAACCGTGCGGATCACCCTTGTCAACGACATTGGTGATCAATACCGCAGAACCTCACGAAGACGCAATGTGCGCCCTCGGCGCCACAGCTCTCGGAGGAGTGGCACGGCACGTACGCGAACGCACGCCGGCAAGCCCTGCAGGTCGCAGCCCAGGAGGGGGAACATCCGGGGCGGTGGCGATCCTGCAAGTTGTCGATGATCGGATTCAGGAACCCTTCCGCTCGCCTATCGACGCGGCCGGGGCCCTGAGCTGCATGGGGGCGGCTGATCGGCTCCGTCGGCGGTACTCGGTCGGCGTAAGGCCGACCAGTGCCCGGAAGCGGCGGGCGAAGTACGTCGGGTCGTCCCAGCCGACGGCGGCTCCTACCCGGGCAACCGGCAGGGCCGAGTGTGTCAGTAACGTGGTGGCGCGCTCTGCCCGCAGCCGGGCCAGGAAGCCCAGCGGTGTCAACCCGACGTACCGTCCGAACAGCCGGCCGAGATAGGCGGGATCCAGATTGACCCCCCGTGCGAGATCATCCAGTCGCCACGGATCCGCAGGCGCTGCCTCGAGCCGGGCGATGGTGGCGGCGACAGCGGGGTGGATCACGGACTCGAGCGTCTCCGGTTCGGGGTCACGGCCATCGGTCAGGATGCCGAGCACGGTGACCAGCCGGCCCAGCACGCGGCCCGGCCGGCTCTGATCGGCTCCGAGGTCCCGTTCGAGCAGGCTGATCTCCGCGATGGCCTCCTCCGCGGCGGCCTGATCGACGGTCGTGACCGCGACGCCGTGCGCGCCGGATGCCACCGGATCGGTCCACAGCATCCGGCGCAGCATCGGGATGTCGTGCAGCGCCGCCAGTTCGGTCCGTAGGGCCTGGGCGGACAGGCAGCAGTTGGCGACGGTCAGGTCGGCGCAATCCAGGAACCCGTGCCAGGCCCCCGGACGGAGCACGAGCACCTGCCCACGCCGCAGCGGGTGCTCGCCCTGGCTGGTCACATGCCGGCCGTCACCGCTTCCGATCACCGCGATCTCGAGGAAGTCGTGCGCGTGCGACTCGATGTCGGAGTTCAGGTGGTGGACACTTCCCAAGACCGGGCCCCCGGCGAACAGCGCATGCTCGTGCAGCGTGGCAGGCATGTCGGAATCATACGACTACACGCCGAGATCGGCCTAGCCCGTAGGGCCCACCGCGACGATGCTGGACGGTGTATCCGCGGAAGGAACTTTGGAGGTCAGTGATGACAAGGACCACGACCGAGCAGTCCGTCAGCGACGTCGGTGCCGATGGCCGGGTGCCGGACGAGCTTGTGGCGGCATACCGCGAACACGGTTTCGTCCGAGTACGAGGCGTGCTCAAGCCGGACCAGGTCGAGCGCTTCCGGACCAGCGCCGAGGCGTTCCTGCAGGCGCATCGCACGGAAAGTCTGGAAAAGCAAGGCGTCTTCAGCCAGCTGGTCAACGTCTGGCAACGCGACGAGACGCTGCGGGAGCTCACGTTCGACCCGCGGCTCGGCCGGATCGCCGAACAGCTCGCCGGCTTCCCGCTGCGGCTCTGGCACGACCAGATGCTGGTCAAGGAGCCGCACAACAACGCCGCCACGGAGTTTCACCAGGATCGTCCGTACTGGCCGCATGCGAACGACCGGCTTCCGCTGTCGGCGTGGATAGCGCTGGTCGACGTGCCGCCGGAGCGGGGCTGCATGACCTTCCTGCCCGGCACCCAGCATCGCACCGGCCTGCGCCCGCAGGACCTCCACCACGAGGACGACCTGTTCGAGATGGACCCGTCGCTGCGCTGGATCCCCCGTGTCACCGTGCCGCTCCGCGCCGGCGACTGCACCTTCCACAGCGGCTACACCGGCCACATGGCGCTGCCCAACCGCACCGACCAGGCCCGGCTCGCCCACGTCACCATCTACATGGACGAGGCGACCCACTACAGCGGGACCGAGCACATCGTGACCGATCCTCTCGGACTCGCCGCAGGCGACCGGTTGGACGGCGACCTCTTCCCCCGCCCCTGGGCATAGGTGGCGATGGCGTAGCCATCTGAGCCGCCCGCTCGGCGCAGGTCGGTGGCGGCGGCCTCGGCGATCTCCGTCCGCGCCGCCCACGGCAGGGTCGCGCAGCCGCCGGCCGAGCGCGCCATGCCCCGCACTTGATGACCGGCGGCGAGCAACTCGGTCACCGGCCGCCCCCGGTGACCAGGCACAACGCTACGACGTCGGACGTTCCCCCGCACGCGCGCATCATGTTCTGGGTGGCGTGAGGACGTGCCCTTCGGGCACCTCTCAGGACATGACTGAGGCGCACGGTTCGCGGCGGGTGGCGGTGTCGAGCTGCCTGTTCGGCGAGCCGGTACGGCACAACGGCAGCCACAGCCGCGCTCGCTACCTCACCGACGACCTGGCGTCGTTCGTGGAGTGGGTGCTGATCTGCCCGGAGATGGAGATCGGCTTCGGTACGCCCCGCGCTCACGCGGCCGAGGTCATCGCCTCCCACCAGGCACACCAGGTGGCGCCCAGCGTGCCAGGTCTGCGCGACCACGTGGTCAGACGCGATGTGCAACCGCGGCTCGCGGCGTTGCGAAGGAGTCCTTGATGGATACGGCGATCGTTCTGTTCAACAGGGATCTGCGGGTGCACGACCATCCGGCCCTTGCGGCCGCCTGCGAGCGAGCCCGTGCGGTGATCCCGCTGTTCGTGCTGGATGAGGCCATCCCGGCCGGCCACCGCCGCGGCTTCCTGCTGGAGTGCCTCGTCGACCTGCGGACCTCCCTGCGGGCGATGGGAGGGGAGCTGATCGTACGACACGGCGACGTCGTGGCCGAGACCATGAAGCTGGCGCGCCAAGCCGGAGCCGAGGCGGTGTTCGCCAGCTTCGACGTCACCTCCCTGGCCAGGCGCAGGGAGGAACATCTGGCCGCTGAACGGATCGCCTACTTCCGCCTCCCCGGTGTCACGGTGGTGCCTCCGGAGACGCTGCGGCCGTCCGGCGGCGGCGACCACTACCGGGTCTTCACTCCGTATTGGCACGCATGGAACCGCCATGAGCGCCGCCCCCTCCTGGCACTGCCCAGTCACGTGCCGACGCCCCCGGGTCTGGACGCTGGGCAGCTGCCGAGACCGGAACGGCCGGGAGCCATGCCTGGTGGTGAGACCGCCGCCCGCGACCGTGCCGCGCGGTGGCTGCGCGATGGGCTTCGAGGCTACGGTGACAGTCATGACGATCTCGCGGGCGACCGCACCTCGAGGCTGAGCCCGTACCTGAGGTTCGGCTGCCTGTCACCACTGGAACTGGCTCACCGCGCCGCCGGCAGCGAGGCATTTCTCCGCCAGCTGTGCTGGCGCGACTTCTACCACCAGGTCACGTACGCCTTCCCGCAGATCAACCGGATCGACTACCGTCCCCGCGGCCACCGCTGGAAGGATGACCAGAACGCGCTGCAGGCCTGGTGCGAAGGCATGACCGGACTGCCCATCGTGGACGCCGGCATGCGCCAGCTACTCGCCGAGGGCTGGATGCACAACCGGGCCCGACTCATCGTGGCCTCCTACCTGGTCAAGCTCCTCAAGATCGACTGGCGGGCCGGCGCCCAGCACTTCTTCGACCACCTGCTCGACGGCGACGTGGCCAACAACTCGGGCAATTGGCAGTGGGTCGCCGGCACCGGCAACGACACCCGTCCCAACCGCGGCTTCAACCCGCTCCGCCAGGCTCAGCGGTTCGACCCCAGGGGCGACTACGTTCGCCGCTACGTGCCCGAACTCGCCGACGTGCGCACTGCCCAGATCCATCAACCTTGGCGACTGTCCACGCCACCGAGCGGTTACCCGCGGCCAATGCTCTGAACATCGTTTGATGATCGGGCAGAGGGGCGGCCACATCCCCCTACGCGGAAGGACGTACGGGCATGCCCCAGCGATGACACTGGCAACTCCTGCGCGGTGCCGTCGCCGGAGGTCAGCCGGTTGCGTTCGTCGTAGGTGAACGTCTTGTCGCCAGCCTTGGTGCGGTTTCCGGCGGCGTCATGCTCGTAGGCGGTGGTGGTCCGCCGGGGGTGGTCCAGGAGGTGAGGCGTCCGGCGTCGTCGTAGCCGTAGGTGTTGGTGCCCGCGCCTGCGGTCCTGGACGGCCGGAGTGCTGTTCAGGATCGCGATCGTCCCCAGAACCGAGGCCGTCCGGTCGCTCGGCGCCGGGATCGCCACGTCGTCTGAGCGTCCGGAGAACGGCCCTCCTGGCGAGGTGGACCCACCACCCGAGGCGTGCTATTCCCGCAGGCGCGCCAGTACCCGGTCAAGGGCGCGCCGCACCACGTCGGGCACGCCGTCGCGCCGCAGATCGGTCATGAGTTGCTGGTTGATCCCACCCGGAGTCATGTGCTTTTCGGTCAAGGTGGCGAGCGAGTCGGTGCTTTGCATCAAGGACTGACCCAACTGGCCGAAGATCTGCGTGGTGTAGGCGGTCGCGGCGCCGTGATCCAGGCCTTGGCCGGCCAGCCAGTTCGCGATGGTGGTGAGGTAATCGAGATGCGCGGCGAAGGTGGCCGTCGCCGCGCTGAGCGCATCCAAGGCCGCTTCTTCGCTCGGAACGAGGAGGCCGCCTACCCTGCCGAACAGTTCACGGGCGACGGCGTTGTCCGGGTACACCGCGGTAAGGCTTTGAGCGCGTGCTGCCGACGGCAGCGGTATGGCCCGGACGAAGTGAGCGGCTGGTGCGGCCCAGTCCTGCAACTGTTCCAGTCGCACACCGGCCATCACGCTCATCACCACGTGCTCCGGTCGGAACGACAGTTCCTCCAGGACGGCACGAGCTATCTGCGGACGCACCGCCACCACGATCGACGTCGCGTTTTCGAGCACCTCCTGGTTGCTGTCGCACGCCTGCACAGTCGGAAACCGGCTGACCAGTTCGTGCCCGACACCGCGACTGCGTGGTGACAGGAAGACCGCAGGAGGGTCGGCAGCGTCTACGTTGAGACCTTCCACGATGGCAGCCGTGATCGCACCTGCTCCCACGAACCCGTATGGGGCCGACGACGAGCGCGGCGACGACTGCTGCATGGTGTGCCTTCCCGATTACGTCAACAGCATTCAACCGGGGTCGGCCCCAACGACCGCATGCCCGCCAACAGTTTAGAAGCCACTCGCATGGCCGAGGCCGTGGCCCAGGGTCCTGGCCTGCTGTTCGGCCAGGACGAGCGCCCGCCGGGCACGAACCGTAAGGAGACGCTCCTCCTGCCGGGGGGCAGGGGCCCCCGCAGAACCTGTGGTCCAGCGGCAGCGGCCTCCGCAGCCCGGCCAACTGGGCCGCGTTCGACACGGTGATGGGTGGACATTCGTCAGCTGCTTCGCGATCCCGGAGACGAGGACGCCTTCGCTGGCGGAGCGTCGGAGGTTTGCGGGCGCAGGCCGTCCATGAGCACCGTGAGGTAGTTCGCTGCCAGCTCGGACGAGGTCGCTCGTGACCTGGCGATCGCGTAGGTGCACTCGCTGATCAGCGTCATGGTGACGGTCGCGTCGAGGTCGGTGCGGATCGCGCCGGTCTCGCGCGCCTGGCTGACCATGGCCAGGATGGCCTGTTGCAACCTGGTCTGTTCGACCTCGGCGGCAGGCAGGTCGAGCGTCTCGACCTGGGCGTTCATAGCGTGGTGGGCTGCCTGGAACGCAATCAGCTCGAGGAGGAAGGTCCGCAGCGCCTCTTCGGGGGCCATGTCGGACAGCAGGTCGCGCGCCCGCTGGACGAGGGGGGCGAGAAGGCCGGACACGGCGGCGTCGATGAGCGCTTCCTTGCCGCCGAAGGCTCGGACCACGGTCGCCGCCCCCACTCCCGCCTTCGTGGCGATGGCTTCGACGGTGACGGTGGCATCCGGGTCGGCCAGGAGCGCCCTGGTCGCCTCCAGCGTGCGCTGCCGGTTGCGGACGGCGTCCGCACGGAGCCGCGGATTGGCGGTTGACATCTGGAATGGTCCTTCCATATCGTCTAAATGGAATGCATGTTTCAGTAAGTTTAGGAGGAGTCATGCCGGCGAACAAACGGATCCTGATCTCCGGCGCGAGCATCGCCGGGCTGACCCTGGCGTACTGGCTGGCCGGGTACGGCTTCCAGCCCGTTGTGATCGAGCGCGCACCTGGGCTGCGCACGGGCGGCAACGGGGTCGACGTGCGCGACCAGGCCGCCGAGGTAGCCGAGCAGATGGGCATCATGGGGCAAATCCGCGCAGCCACGACCGACGTTCAGGGGATCAAGTTCGTGAACGCCGCCGATCAGGGCGTGGCGCGCATCGGCTTCCCAAGCGACGGGGAGGTGGAGATCATGCGCGGCGATCTGGTGAGCATTCTGCACCGAGCGGCCGGCGATGCCGTCACGTACATCTTCGGCGATTCCATCAAGACGCTGGAGGAAACAGGCGATGGCGTCGCGGTCACCTTCGAGCACGGTCCCGCCCGCCGGTTCGACCTGGTCATCGGTGCCGACGGCCTGCACTCCACGCTCCGCAAGCTCGCCTTCGGCCCCGAATCGCAGTTCCTGCAGCACAGGGACCATTACTTCGCCTTCGCGGACACTGACGCGTCGGTGGGTGAGAACCGCTGGATGACGATGTACAACCTGCCCGGCAAGATGGCCGGGATCTACCGGTCGGGCAACCACACCCAGGCGAAGGCGTACTTCATCTTCCGCAGCGAGGAACCGATCGCTTACGACCACCGCGACGTCGAGCAGCAGAAGCGCCTGATCAGCGCGGCCTTCGCGGGTGAGTCGTCGTGGCGGGTCCGCGACCTGCTCGCCGGCGCACTCGCCGACCCTGATTTCTACTTCGATGCGCTGAGCCAGGTGCGGATGGCGTCGTGGTCGTCGGGCCGGACAGCGGTCGTGGGCGACGCCGCCTACTGCGCCTCGCCCGCATCGGGCGCCGGGGCGGAGCTGGCACTCGTTGGCGCCTATCGACTCGCCGGCGAGTTCGCGGCCGCCGACGGCGACCACGAAGTCGCCTTTCGGCGCTACGAGGAAGGCCATCGCGCGCTGGTGGAGCGGAAGCAGCAGATCGGCCCCAACCTCCGCCTCATGGTGCCCAAGACCCGCACCGGCCGATGGATGCGCGACGCCCTGATCCGACTACCACTGATGCGGATCATGACCGCAGCGGAGCGCCTCACCCAGTCCAAGGACTCCGAGCCCCTGCCCAGCTATCCGATCCCTTCTCCGGCAGTTAGTTGATCTCGGCGGGAAGGCCCTCTGAGGTGCTCAGCAGATTCCGGACATGCACGGCAGCGAAGTTCTCACCCCGCACCCAAACCCCGCCGGCTCCGAACCCGAGCCCGGCGACGAGACTCCCCCGCTGCTGCCGCCCGGCGGCATCGTTCACGATGAGCGGGCCGACGCCGAACTCCAGAGCCAGCGTCACGGCCGGATGCGGGACCGCCCGGTGGCCGACCACCGACATGCCACGGTCACGGAACCCGGCCATGCTGACACCGGCCACCCGGCTGGGCCGCGCCGGAGGTGCGACTGGCGCTGGTGTGCTGCGGGATCTACCTGGTGGTGCCGCTAGGGCTGGCGCTGGTGGCGTTCGCGGTGCTGCGGATCACCTCCGGACGTACCGCCGCCGGCACGCCGCAGGCCCGTGCCTGACGGACAGAAGGGGTAGTCCTGGCCATCAGGGTGCGACGACCGCCGCGCGTCGCCGGTCGTGCCTGGGGGGCGGCCGCCTTTGGGTCAGCCGGTCGCAGGCCGGTAGCGCAGCCACAGGACGCCCGATCGGTACGGGGTCGCGGCCACCAGCTGGAGGCGGACGGGGCCGACACCGTCGAAGATGCGAGGGCCTGTCGCCCACAGGGCGGGGTGAACCCAGAGCCAGAACTCGTCGACCAGTCCCAGGCGGGTGAGAGCGTGCGCGAGCTCTCCGGCACCGGAGACGATCAACTTGCCGCTGTGCGCGTTCTTCAGCTCGGTCACCGCCTGGTCGAGCTCGCCTTTGATGAGGGTGGCGTTCCATTCCAGCGGCTCCGTCAGCGTGCGCGACGCGACGTATTTCGGCATGGAGTTGATCCGGCCGGCGAAGCGCCCGACCGCCGGGTCTTCCGTCAGCTGAGGCCACGCAGCCGCCAGGCCTTCGTAGGTTTTGCGGCCGAGGACCATCGCGTCCGCCAGCACGAACTGCTCCAGCGAGGCGTCCGCGCTGTCGGCGTCGAGCACCAGCCAGTCCTCGGGCGAGGGCGACTCGAAGGCACCGTTGGCAGTGATGGCGTTGTGGACGATGAGCTGTCCCATCGTGGCTTCTCCGATCTGTGCGAAGGCGAGGGGGCGGGCTGGGTGAGCGCCCGGGAACGCAGGCGGGCGACCTCCGGCGGGGGACGGCCTCGATGAGGTGGACGGCCCTGCTCAGGTGCCCCTCCCCTTTCGTAGGGGTGGTGTCATGAACGCTAGAAGTGGGGGCGACCGGGCCGCATCTGTCGAACTACTGGCGCTGAATTGCCTGCGTACTTACCGGGCAGGGGCTCACAGGTCGAGCTGGGACAGCTCGGCGCGCCTGCTGATGCCCAGCTTCGGGTACGCCCTGTACAGGTGATGCCCCACGGTGCGAGGGCTGAGGAACAGCTGAGCGGCGATCTCGCGGTTGCTCAAACCGAGGGCGGCGTGTCGTACGACCTGTAACTCCTGCGGAGTGAGCAGAGCGACGCCGCCGACGGCCACCGGCGGGTCGGGAACGACACCGCCCAGCGCGGTGAGCTCGGTTCTGACGCGTCGATGCCAGCCATGCGCCGCGATACGCTCGAACGCGGCGAGCGCCTCCAGCAGCTCGGCCCGAGCCGAGGAGCGGCGGCGGTTGCGTCGCAGCCATTCTCCGTACGCCATCCGGGTGCGAGCCCGGTCGTACGGTCCGCATCCGTTGACGCCCAAGGACGCCTCGAAATGCTGCTGGGCGTCCGGCCCATCGCTGAGGAGCGCCTCGCATCGCAGGACGAGCGCGGTCGCCACCGGGCTCTGCGTCTGCTCCGCCCAGGTGGCGAGCCGGGGAAGATACCGCCGCGCACGCTCCGGGTCGCCGGCTCGTACTCCGGCCTCGACATGGTCGGGAATCGCCCGGATGGTCACGTCCCGGCCGGACGTGCCACCGCAGACGTCGTCGAGACGGTCGAGCGCGGCGCCGGAGTCGCCGGCCATGAGATCGATCAGGGCCAGTGCCCACCTCGCCTGGGCAGCCGCCATCGCATGGTGCCGGGGATCGTTCAGAACGAGGTCGGCCTGCTGGTGGGTGGCGGCCACCTCACCGCGAACCGCGGCGAGCCACGCCGAGATCGCGGTGAGCACGACCACCTGGAGATCCTGACCCAACTCGGCGGCCAGCGACACGGCTTCGGCCACGTTCGCGGCCGCGTCCCGGAACCTGCCGGAGACCAGCTGGGCAAGCGCGAGCGGCTCCTGGGCATAGGGCAGCCAGCCCAGCGCGCCCTGATCACGAAGCGTCGCGACGCGGCTGTCGAGCAGCGGCAGGGCGAGGTCGTCCGCGCCGATCAGCACGCCCATGTACCCGGCGGTAAGCCGCTCGACCGTTCCTTCCACGCTCTCCTTGTGGGCGGCGAGGAGCAGGTTGCGCATCGGCGTCACCGCCGCCTCGGTCCGCCCGCGCAACAGTTCGGTGAAACCCACGAGGCCGCTGGTCATCTCGGTGGGGCCGCCGCGGACGAGCCTCAACTGCTCCGCACATCGGCTGAGCAGGTCTTCGTCGGCCGCGTCCCGCGCGCACCAGGTCGCCTCGGCCAGCACGGCGACGGCGAGGACCGGATCAGCCGTGAGGACGGGCGTGGCGGCGTCGAGCGCGAGCGAACTCGCTCTGGCGGGCGAGCTGCGCTCGTAGGCGACCTGGGCCCGAACCCACCCCGCCTCGGCCGCCTCGCCCGGGTCCTCGGTCAACGCGGCACCGGCCGCGGCCAGCTCGGCCGCACGATCGAGCTGGCCGGCGTCGTACGCCGCACGTGCGGCGGCCACCAGACGCCTACCTCGGGCAGCGCGTCCGCTGCTCAGCTGCGCGGCCCGCTCCAGTGCCCGCGCCGCGGCCATCGGCCCGCCGCGGCCGACGGCACGCTCCGCTGCCCTCTCCAGCTCTGCCGCCGCCTTGTCGTCGATGCCCCCGGCAGCGGCGGCGGCGTGCCAGGCGCGGCGGTCGGCATCGCGCGGATCCGAGAGGGCGTCCGCCAGCGCCTGGTGCGCCTCGAGTCGCCGCGCGAACGGCGCCTCCTGGTAGGCGGCCGCGCGGATCAACGGATGCCGGAACTCCACGGCGTCGGACATCACCCGTACGAGGCGGCCGCGCTCGGCCGGCTCCAGGTCGGAAGCCTGCAGCCCGAGCCGCTGGGCGGCGGTCAGGAACGACCACGGCTCGGACCCGTGATCTGCGGCCGCGAGCAACAACGCCAGCCGGGTGCGCTCGGGCAGCGCGCGAATCTGCAGGCGGTAGTGCTCCTCCAGCCGTCCGACGGCCGCGAGCGGGGCGACCGGTGCCGGCGGCGTGCCGGCAGCGGCGGTGTTGGCCGCGAGCTCGACGATCGCCAGCGGATTGCCACCCGACTCCAGGAGAACCCGGTCGGCGATCTCCTTCGGTAAGGGGCCGATGGCGGCGAGAAGCTGAGCGGAATCCCGGCGATCGAGTCGCGGCAGCCGGATGTCGTCGATCCCGGAGGCGGTGAACGGCCGCTCGCCGTCCCGCACCGCGAAGATCGTCGCGATCGGATCGGCGTGGAGCCGCCGCACCGCGAACAGCAGAGCGTCGACGGAGGACTGGTCGAACCACTGAACGTCGTCGAACAGGCACAACAACGGTCGGTCCCCGGCAAGTTCCGAAAGCAGCGTCAAGGTCGCCGCCCCCACGATGAGCCGGTCGCCCGAGGCGGAACCCGTCCCGAACGCGGCGCGAAGCGCCTGTGCCTGTGATCCTGGCAGGGCGTCGAAGCGATGGAGGTCGCCGGCCAGCATCAACTGCAGGGCGGCGAACGGAATCTCGGCCTCGGACTCGATCCCGACCACACGGAGCACGCGCATGCCGTCGCCTATGGCGGCCGCGTAGTCGAGCAACGCCGTCTTGCCGATCCCGGCCTCGCCTCGCACCACCAGCGACCGGCCCCGGCTGTCCTTCGCATCCGCGACCAGGCGCACCAGCCGCGACCGTTCGAGGGAACGCCCCACGATCACCGTGACAGTGTAACCATCGAGCCGCGCCGACCGCGCTGTCGCTGTTACCGCGAATCCGCGCGGCATCGGTATCCCGCTTCCCGGCAACCTCATTGAGTCGGCCGCCTAACTCGCTATGCCGAACGGCGCGTGGGCCGCTATGGTTCTCTTGTAAGTCAGTTGACTAACTCACTTGAAGGAGCAAGCCTATGATCGTCACGACAGGTGCCAGCGGGAACGTCGGCGGCCAGCTGGTCGCCCTGTTGGCCGCCGCCGGCGAGCAGGTGACCGCCGTATCCCGGCGCCCCGCCGACCTGCCCCAGGGCGTACGGCATGTCCAGGTCGACCTGGACGACCCCGCCACCCTGAAGCAGGCCACCACCGGAGCAGACGCGCTGTTCCTGCTGGTGGCGGGCCAGGACCCGCAGGCCATCCTGGAGGCCGCCCGCTCCGGCGGGGTCCGCCGGGTGGTCCTGCTGTCCTCCCAGGGCGCGGGGACCAGGCCGCAGGCCTACGGCCACCCGGTCGCCTTCGAGGAGGCGGTCCGCCACTCCGGCCTGGCATGGACGATCCTGCGACCGGGCGGCTTCCACTCCAACGCCTACGCCTGGGCCCCCTCCATCCGCACCGGCCGGACCGCTGCCGCCCCCTTCGCAACCGTGGGCCTGCCGACCATCGACCCCGGCGACATCACCGACGTCGCCGCGACCGTCCTGCGCGAGGACGGGCATGCGGGCCGCACGTACACGCTGACCGGCCCCGCACCCACCACACCGGCCGAACGCGCGGCGGCGATCGGCGCCGCGCTGGGTGAGCCGGTGCGCTTCACCGAACAGACTTCCGACCAAGCCCGGGAGCAGATGCTGAACGTCATGCCCGAGCCCGTGGTGGAAGGGACACTGGCCATCCTGGGCACGCCCACCGAGGCCGAGCGGACGGTCAGCCCGCACGTCGAGCAGATCCTGGGCCGGGCTCCCCGCTCCTTCACCGACTGGGCCGCCCGCAACGTCACCGCCTTCCGATGAGGGAGGCGTTCCTCGCCGAGCCACGGGTGGCCACGTTGACCACGCTGCGCCCCGACGGCTCCCCGCACGTGGTGGCCGTGCGGTTCACCTGGGACCCGCGTGCGGGCCTGGCGCGGGTGCTGACCGTGGCCTCATCCCGCAAGGCCCGGAACCTGACCGCCGATCCCGGCAGCCGCGCCGCGCTCTGCCAGGTGGACGGCTTCCGGTGGGTCACCCTCGAAGGCTCCGCCACCGTGCACACCGACCCGGCACGTGTCGATGAGGCGGCCCGCCGCTACGCCGCACGCTATGCCGCCCCGCCGCCCAACCCGCCCGGCCGGATCGTCATCGAGATCGCGGTCGACCACACCATGACCCTCAACCTGTGAAGGACCTGCCATGCCTGTTCAGCGCGTACTGGATTCCACAATCGCCTACCGGGAGACCGGCTCGGGGACGCCGATGGTCTTCCTGCACGGCAACCCCTCCTCCTCCTACCTGTGGCGGAATGTCATCCCGGCGGTCGGAAGGGGCCGGCGTCTGGCCCCCGACCTGATCGGCATGGGCGAGTCCGGCAAGCCAGACATCGCCTACACCTTCGCCGACCAGGCCCGCTACCTGGACGCCTGGTTCGACGCGCTCGAGCTCGACGACGTGGTCCTCGTGGGCCATGACTGGGGTGGCGCGCTGGCCTTCGACTGGGCCTCCCGCCACCCCGGCCGGGTACGCGGGATCGCCGTCACCGAGACCATCGTCAAGCCGATGACCTGGGAGGAGTTCCCCGAAGGCGGCCGGGAGCTGTTCCGGGCGATCAAAACCGCGGGCGTCGGGGAGAAGATGCTCCTGGACGACAACCTCTTCCTGGGGCAGGGCCTGACGAGCGGCATCACCGCCCCGTTCAGCGCCGACGACCTGGAGGCCTACCGCAAGCCGTACCCGACACGGGAAAGCCGCCTGCCGCTGCTGCAGTGGGCTCGCTCGATGCCGCTGGGCGGCGAACCCGCCGACGTCGTGGCCCGCGTGGACGCTTACGACACCTGGCTGGCCGCCAGCGTGGAGGTGCCGAAGCTGCTGCTGGCCTTCGCTCCCGGCCCCGGCACGATGCTGCACCAGGACATGATCGACTGGTGCGCGGCTCACCTGGCCGGCCTCCAGATCCGCCAGTTCGACGAGGCCGCGGGGCACCAGACCCCAGAAGACCACCCCAAGCTGATCGCCACTGCGATCAGGACCTGGGCGGACGAGCACGGACTGTGGTGACACCAGCAGGTTGAGCGCCCCCACGAATGCCGCTTGACCTGCGCGGATATGGTTTCCAGTAGGAGCACGTTCAGGAGGTTGTCACATATCGGGGCGCTGTCTGGTCTGAGCTGGTGCACGGCCGGACGAGCCGGCCACTGTCCACGATTCCTCTCCTGCCCAACCCGTCAGGCGAAATCGGCCGCCGTCATGCCTGCCGGATGCCCGGGCGGCCACTGCACGAGCTCGATCCTGTAGCCGTCGGGGTCGGTCAGCCATGACGTCCGCATCCCCGGCCCCAGCTCCGCCGGCGGCTCGGCCGTGACGCCCCTGGCCGCGAGATCGGCCATCGTGGCATCGAGATCGTCCACCTGGACGACGAGGTGGTTGACGGCGCCGATGTCCTTGACCGGTCTCGCGGGATCGTGCACGAGCTCGAGGCTGACGAACGGATCGTCGGGCAGCTGGAGCATGGTCAGGCTGCCGAACTCCGTCTCGGGGACACCGCCTCGCTCGACGTACCCGAGCGCGGTGTAGAAGGCGAGCGAGCGCTCCAGGTCGGTGACCCGCAGCCCAAGGTGCAGCATGCGCATGCCCGGCAGACTAGTGCCACCCGGACGGGGGCACCACTCCCCCAGGGACCCTGGCGGCCGGGCCGGCAGCCGTCCGAGACTGCCGCCCGTCGCCTGGCCCAAAGCAGCCCCCCGCCTACGCAGGAGGTGGACGCACCGCAATCACCGCACGCGAGCACCGGTCCCTGTCGCGGGCGCGCGCCTACTTCGGCTGCCAGCGGCCGATCTTCTTGGAGCCGAGGCTCGCGCCGATGCGCGCGTAGAACCGCTGTGCCGCCACGTTGGCCTCAGCCACCTCCCAGCGGATCAGCTTTCCGTCGGCGGCTTCGGCGATGGCCTGCATCAGCTGCTCTCCCACGCCTTCGCCGCGTTCCGCAGCGGCCACGTACAGGTCGTCCAGCGCGAGGTAGTCCTCGCCGGACCAGAAGCTGATCCGCTGCAGCCAGGAAACGTAGCCGATGGCCCGGCCGTCCCGCTCGGCGATCAGGTAGGCGATCTCGGGGCAAGCGAGCATCCGCTTCAGGTCGGCGACGCTCACCGTGATGGCCGAAGCCTGGTCCTGGTGCTCGGCCAGCGCACGGATGAGGTCGTGCACGGTGGAGGCGTCATCGGGCGTGGCGCGACGGATCGCTATCACGGTGGTCCTTCCAGGTGGGGGTTCAAAGGAGTGGGTTGAGGTGGTGTGCTCTTCCAGGCGGGGGTCCACGATCCAGATTTGTACGGTACGGGGGTGAGGTATCACGCGTGTGCGAGAAACATACCCCGGATAGGTATGGCGAGGATAGGTGGGTCCGGGGGGAAGAGAACGTTCGGATGGTGAGTCAGCCGTGTTCGGCGTGCTGCCCGTGGTCGGTGACCTGCGCGTCGAACCAGGCGTGCAGCGCCGCGACCAGGGACGCGTCAGAAGTCGTGTAGCTGATCCGGGCGCCCGCGGGAAGCTCGGCGTAGCGGATGTCGATGCGGCTATGCCCCCGTTCGAGCTCGCGCAGACCCGGCATCTCACCGCCGTGGATGGAGGCGGGGTCGCCGTAGTCGCCCCGGCCGAAGCCCGCCGCCTCGACCGTCAGGTGCTCGCGGATCAGCGTGACCTGCTCGGCGTCGGCAGGGTCGTCGGAGGTGACCGTCTGCACGCCGCCGGTGGCGGACTTGGCGAAGCGGTGCGTGGTGCGCTCCAGGTCGAACGGCATCACCTGTCGGCCCCTGGCCGCGATCTCGGCCTGCCGGGCGGCCGGCGCCTGCTCGTCGCGGCCGATGAGCACGTACGCCGTCGTGGCGACGACGATGAGCGCGAGCGCTGCGACGAGCACCTGTACGCGTCGATCCTCACGTTTCATCCATGGCCTCCGTGAGGACGCTCAGGGCGCGCAGCACGTCGGCGCGTTCGCCCTCGGGAACACGGTCCAGAACGGCGGAGAACCGCTCTGCCCTTGCCTCGGCCAGCCGGGCTGCGGCCTTCATCCCGTGCGGGGTGAGCTGGACCAGCACGCCGCGCCCGTCGTCGGGCGCCGGGGTGCGTTCGGCCCAGCCGCGGTTGATGAGCTGCGTGACCAGCCGGCTGGTGGTGCTCTTCTCCAGCCGGAGCCGGTGCGCCAGGTCGCTCTGCCGCAACGCGCCGTCCCTGGCCAGCTCGCCCAGCGCGTGAGCCTCCGACACCGGGACGGGCTGCCCGCAGGGAGTCTGGTCCGGCTGGTGGAGGCCGAAGGCCCGCACGAACCGCGCCACGGCCTCCTGGAGTTCGCGATCATCCGACATGGTTCGACCATACAACTAGATAGTTGCATGGTGCAACCAGACGGCGTGACAAGCACGATCGCGCACGCTGGGCAGTCGCGGTCGGCGGACCATGTGCCGGACTGAGCGCCGTCGAGGACCTCTCGACGCGGCCGGACGACCATCACCGCCTCGACGCGGTACGTGCCCGCCTGCACGAGCGGGCGGGGCACCTCGGCATCGCCGCCGATCACCACACCCGCGCGGGTCCGACGTGGCCGTCATGCCCCTACCAGGAAGACCATGTGCGCCGGTTCGGTGACCGCGTCCATGAACCTGAACGGAAGTCGGCCGTGACCATCCGGCTTAGATCTGAGCCTTGGCCCCATCGGCGGTCGCCGCCGACCGGATGCTAAATCCCGGTGCCGGGATCGGTCAGGCGTCGCGGGGTTTGCCGAACTCTTCGATCAGCACGGGATACTGCTCCCCGCCGTGTCCGGCGGCGATCGAGCGGTCGGCCATCGCCTTGATCAACCTCGGCAGTTCGGCGTTGACACCGACCGCCTCACTCTCCTCGATCAGGTGTGCCATCGCCCGCGCGTCGGTCTCCAGGGCCGACACCTCGGCCGGGAAGGAGCCGCTGTCGATCTGCTCGGCATAGCCAGGCAACCATTCGGCCACAACGGAAGCGATCTGCTGCGCGAACGGCGCATACGTGCTTGGTGCCGGTTTGTCCTCTGAGGACATCGCGTACCTGCTGCCCTGTGCGGTCGGCGAGGCCCCGGAGCTGCTCGGGTGCCCCGAGTTGCTGGGCGCGATGCGGTCACGGCTCAAGCGTCTGGACGATCAGATGGACAGGCTCGCTCAATCCCGCGACGCTCTTGCCGACTACATTGACGCGGCCGATCGAATGGCCGGCGAGAGCTACCCACCCTTTGACGATGCTGACCAGGAGCCCGTCCCCGCCTGAGCAGTCGGGGGTGCCGGCTACGGCCCGAGCAGTGCCGACGGGACGGCGGCCGGACCCCACCATCGGCAAGTCGTGCGCCGACATCGGCCGCTTCCCGCCCTCAAGGGGGGTCCTTGCGTGGGGTGACCCGGGCGGACCGAACCCCGGTGCGAGCGGTGCGGTATTCCTCCACGACCAGGTCGGTGAGTTCCTTCACGGAGGTCCGGGCGGTCGGTTTGTCGAAGGTGATGCTGCCGTGCTGGAGGAGGTTGACCCGGTCGCAGACCTCCAGGACCTGGGCGTAGTTGTGGGCGATGATGATGACGGAGACCTCACCGCGGGATTTGAGATCGCGGACCAGGTCGAGGATCTGCACGCCCTCCTTCGCGCCCATCGCGGCCAGCGGCTCGTCCAGCAGGAGGATCTTGGAGCGGGAGTAGACGGAGCGCGCTACGGCGATGGCCTGGCGCTGGCCGCCCGACAGCTTGGCCACCTCCACATCCACCGATGGGATGTTGACGCCCATGTCGTTGAGGTGTTCGCGGGCCAGGCTGCGCATTTTGCGGTTGTTCAGGAGACAACCGAAGATCACCGGCTCGCGGTTCAGGAACATGTTGTGGTAGACGCTCAGCTCGTTGATCAACGCCAGGTCCTGGTAGACGGTGTCGATGCCGAGTGACCGGGCGTGGTCGACGGATCTGAAGGACACCTCCTCGCCGTCGAGCAGGATGCGGCCGGCGTCGGGCTGGTGGAAGCCGCAGATGATCTTCATGAGAGTGGACTTGCCGGCGCCGTTGTCGCCGATCAGGCCGAGCACCTCGCCCATGGCCAGGCGGATGTTGACGTCGCGGAGCGCGGTCACCGTGCCGAAGCGCTTGGAGACGTGCTCCACGCACAGTACGTCGACGGCGCCGGTGGAGTCGACGTTCGGAGCGGTCACGTCGTCTTGCCCGCCCTTCTCAATCGGCTCAGGTACACGTTGGCGATCATCGCCAGGAGGATCGAGCCTCCGAGGACCAGGAAGTACGGATTGGCGGAGATGCCGATCAGGTTGAAGCCGTTCTGGAGCTCGGCCAGCACCAGCGCGCCCAGGGCACCGCCGATGATCGTGCCGGAGCCGCCGGCGAGGGCGGTGCCGCCGATGACCGCCGCCGAGACAGCGGTGAACATCAGGCCGGTACCGCCGCCGAGGTTGGGGTCGATCGTGTGAATCCGGAAGGCCTCCATGAGTCCAGCGAAAGCCCCCAAAGTGCCCGCAATCATGAAATTTCCGATCTTGATGCGCCCTGTGCGGATGCCTGCCTCCTGCGCCCCCAGCAGGTTCCCGCCCACGGAAATCGTGTGCAGCCCCCACCGCGTACGCGTGAACAGCACGTGGAAGAACGCCACGATCACCAGCGCCCACGCGAGATGCGCCCAGCTGGCCGCCCCCAGCCACTGCCCGATCTGGTTGTCCACCGACGCGGGAATCTCGGCCGGATACGCGCCGGATGTCGTCAGCACGATCCCGGTCACCAGGTAGAAGGTGCCCAGTGTGGTGATGAACGAGGGCACCTTCAGCACGACCGTGACGAATCCGTTCCCCAGCCCGATAACCGTGCCGGTCAGCACGCCGAGCAGAATCGCCGGGATGGCCGGAAACCCCCAGTAGTCGATCGCGTAGTGCACCATGAACGGCGCCAGCGCCGCCACCACCCCGACCGACAGATCGATCTCGCCGCTGACCAGCAGCAGCACGATGCCGCAGGCGACGATGGCGCTGGGCGCGGCCGCCTGGGTGATGTTGACCATGTTGTCGCCGGTCAGGAACGCCTCGGAGGCCGAGGCGAAGTAGGCCCCCAGCGCCAGCGCCACGACCAGCACGGTCGCCTCGCGCCGCCGCAGGAAACCGTCCCTGATCCGCGGCAGGATCCAGGTCGCGCCGCGCCGCGCCCCGTGCGGCACGGGCCGTCCGGCCACATCCGCAGGCGCTGGCGACTCGCGGACGTCATCGCCGATGTCGGGCACCTCGCCCCTCCTCCACATGGATCGGATGGGTGTACGGCCTGCGCCCCACGCACCCCGCGGACGCAAGCCGTACGGCTGATATCCCGCTCGACGCTTCTAGGAGGCGTGAGCGATGGCCCCGGACCGTTCGATCAGCTTCTGGGCGGTGTCGGAGCCCTCGAAGCGGGTCTTGGTGGTCTGGTACGGCCCCACGGTGTCCTTGGTGACGAAGAGCAGACCGGTGTTGGTCTCCGACGGGAACAGCAGCCCGCCGGAGAGCTTGTACAGGTAGAGGGAGAGCACCGGCAGGAATCCCTGCAGGTACGGCTGCTGGTCGATGGTGTAGTCGAGATCGCCGTTCTTGATGGCCGTCAGCGTCTCGGGCACCAGGTCGAAGCCGCCGGCCACCTTGAGCCCCTTCGAGCGCATGGTGTACTTCTTGACGACCTGCCCGATCGACTGCGTCGATCCGGCGTCGACGGCGAGCATTCCGGCCAGGTCGGGGTGCCCCTGGGCGTACGCGTCGATGATCGACAGCCCCTTGGTGATGTCGGCGTTCGTCCCGACCGACTCGAACGTGATCGACTTGCCCGAGTCCTTGATCGCCTGCGCGGCGCCGTCGATCCTGGGCTGGATGTTCAGCGCGCCCGGGGTGGCGATGAATCCCACCACGTCGCCGGAGTCCACCTGCTGAAGTGCCCGCTGGCCCAGGGCGTACCCGGACTCGTAGAGTCCCTGTCCGATGTACGCCAGCCGGCTGGTCCCCTGGTCCTCGCGGGCGCCGTCGGCGTTGTAGGACACCACCGGGATACCCGCGTCCAGGGCACGGCTCACGGGCTCCTTGAAGGCCGCCTTGTCCACTACCGCCACCGCCAGCCCATCGGCCTTGGCAGAGATGGCGGTGTTGGTCGCGTTGACCATCTCGGCCACGATCGAGTCCTTCGACCCGGTCCACTGGAACTGGGTGCCGAGCAGCGCGCACGCGTCCTGGGCGCCGTACTGGGTGGGGGTGAAGAACGGGTTGGTGGTGACGTGGCAGACGAAGACGAACCTCCAGGCGGGCGTGGACGGGAAGTCGCCGGCGCCCGCCGCCGCCGCGGTGCCGCCTGAGGCGGCAGGCCTGTTCCCACCCGAGTCACTGGTGCACGCGCTGAGCAGCGCGGTGGCGGCGGCCGAGGCACTGACGAGGCCGGCCCCCGTCAGGAGGCGACGACGCGCGACGCGGTTCAGGTTGAGAGTGTCGAGGGCCTCCTCGACCTTCGGATGAATGTCTTTCATGATCCTGCCTCAGGAGATCGGCGGAGGGATGGACGTGTTCCTTGCACGCAGGTGTCACATCGTGGAGAAGGCGTAGATCGTCGTGGTCCGGTAGACGTCGCCCGGCCGCAGGACGGTCGAGGGGAAGTCGTCGTGGTTGGGCGAGTCCGGGAAGTGCTGCGACTCCAGGGCGAAGCCGGACCGCTTCGGGTAGAGGCGGCCGCCGGTGCCGCGCAGCGTGCCGTCCAGGAAGTTGCCCGAGTAGAACTGCAGGCCCGGCTGGTCGGTGATGACCTCGAGCACGCGCCCGCTGTCCGGCTCGACGACCCTGGCCGCCGGTTCGAGGCCATGTCCGCGGCCGTCGAGGACGTAGTTGTGGTCGTACCCGCCGCCTCGCACGATCTGCTGGTTCGTGCTGCTGATGCGCGCGCCGATGGCGGTGGGCTCGCGGAAGTCCAGCGGCGTGCCGCCCAGCCGGGCGATCTTTCCGGTGGGGATGAGCGTCTTGTCGACCGGCGTGTAGCGGGAGGCGTTGATCTGCAGCTCGTGGTCGAGGATCCTGCCGTCGCCCTCACCGCGCAGGTTGAAGTACGCGTGGTTGGTGAGGTTGACGATCGTGGGCCTGCTGGTGGTGGCGCGGTAGTCCATCCGGATCTGGTTGTCGTCGGTCAGCGTGTAGACGACCGTGGTGCGCAGCGTCCCCGGGTAGCTCTCCTCACCGTTCGGGCTGGTGTAGCTCAGCACCAGCCCCACGCTGTCGTGCCGCTTGAACGGGCGGGCCTTCCAGACCCGCTTGTCGAAGCCCTTGTCCCCGCCATGCAGGTGGTTGGGACCGTCGTTGGTCGCCAGCTGGTACGTCTTGCCGTCCAGGGTGAACCGCCCCTTGGCGACGCGGTTCGCGTACCGGCCGGTGATGCACCCGAAGTACGGACTCTTCTTGACATAGTCGGACAGGTTGTTGAACCCGAGCGTCACATTGGCGAACTCGCCCCCGCCGTCAGGGACCTCGATCGACTGGAGGATGCCACCGTAGGTGAGGATCCTCACCCGCATCCCGGTGGAGTTCCGCAGCGTGTAGATGTCGATCTTCTTGCCGTTGGCCAGGGTCCCGAACTGCTTCTTGGTGATGCCGGGCCCGCCGTCGGCGGCCTGCGCCGTGGGCCCGCCTGTCAGGCTCAGCGCAAGGGCGACCACGGCCACGAGGACAACCCTGACGGCCGTGGCGAATCTGTTTCGGGTGCGGGTGCTACTGGGCATGGACGATCTCCCTTCAGATGCGCTGATCCACGTCATCGTCGGCAGGTCGCGGACCGGCGACGCCGGACGGCTGGACGAAGGCGCGAGGGCGGGGCGGATGTAGCTGTTCGCAGGGCCATACGTCACCTGGCGAGGGGTTGTGGTCGCGTTGACATTTCCCCGAATCACGGAATGAAAACGATTGAGTGCAATCGTATTCATCATCGGTTACGTTCCCATCAGCAGGGGGTCGTGTCAACACCGGTCCACTCCGCAGAGAGGAGCCTGGCAATGAGGACCCATCCCAGGTGGCCGGCCCGGGTGGCCGCAACGGCGCTGCTGGTCGCAGCCGCCGCCTGCAGCCAGGAGGAGCCGCCCCCCGCGGCCGGCCCAGCGCCGGCCGCGACGACGACATGTGCCAGCAAGGGCGCCCTGACGATGTGGGAGCGCTCAGGCGGCAACAAGCAGATGGTGGACATGCTGGTCGCGGCGTGGAACACCAAGAACCCCGACTGCAAGATCAATTTGACCTACATCCCCCACACCGAGATGGTCGGGAAGATCGCCCAGGGTGTCGCCTCGGGCGAGGTGCCCGACCTGATGGGCATGGACCTGATCTACGCCCCGCAGTTCGAGAAGGAACAGCAGCTGGTCGACATCACCGACCAGGTCAAGGACTGGCCGGAGCTGAAGGCCGCCAGCAAAGGGCACATGGCCGTGGCGACGTACCAGAATCGGCTCTTCGGCGTACCCCTCTACGCGGACGTGTCCGCCCTCTTCTACAACAAGGATCTCTTCACCCGGGCCGGGCTCGATCCGGACAAGCCGCCCACGAGCCTGGCAGAGCTGCGTAGCTACGCCGACAAGATCACCGCGCTGGGCGGCGGCGTCAAGGGCTACTACCTGCCCGGCAACTGCGCCGGCTGCAACATCTTCACCGTCGGTCCGCTGATGTGGGCCTCCGGGGCCACCATCGAGGCGGCGGGCCCGGGAGACGAGCCGCTGGTCGGCGATGGCGTCAAGCAGGTGCTGCAGTTCACCCGCGACATGGTCGAAGCCGGCAACGTCCCCGAAGGAAGCCGCACGGAGAACGGCGAGACATTCCACCTCCAGTTCGGCTCCGGCAAGGTGGGCATGATGGGCACCGGCAACTTCAACATCACGCTGGCACGCCAGCAGAATCCGGAGATGAAGTTCGGCATCGCCCTGTTGCCCGGAGCCACACCGAATTCCTCGGCCTCCTTCATCGGCGGCGACCTGGTGGTGGTCCCCAAAGGGAGCAAGCGGGTCAACGACGCGGTCAACGTGATGAAGTTTCTGCTGTCCGACGAGGTACAGGTCGAGGTCTATGCCAAGGCGCTCAACCTCACCACGCGAACGGACATGGTGGAGAACAAGTACTTCCAGGCCGAGCCGCTCGTACGCGACGTGGCCAAGGCGCTCACGGTGGGCCGCACGCCGTACACGGTCACGTTCTTCGAGCAGATCAATTCGCCGCAGGGGCCGTGGCTGAAGATGCTGCAGCGCGCCTACTACGACGCCGACGACCTCGACACCGTCATCGCCGACGCCCAGAAAGAGATGAAGGCCATCGCAGGCCGGTCGTAGACCCGATTCCACCGGGCGGCTCGTCGCCCGGTGGACGCCTTACTCGCCAAGAGGAGCTGTCATGCGCCACGGCTCACGGCGCCGTCTGGTCGGATTCGCCTACCTGGCACCGGCTTTGCTCTTCGTGCTCGCCTTCACCGCCTATCCCCTGCTGCAGATGGCGTGGATGTCGTTGCACAACTGGTCCTTGCTGTCCCCGCCGACGTTCGTCGGGACGGCGAACTACGAGCGGGCTTTCGACGACACCCAGTTCTGGGTCTCCTTCCGCTTCACCCTGCTCTACACCGCGCTCATAACTCCGGTCCTCATCATCGGCGGCTATCTGCTGGCGCTGCTCACCGCCAGGAACACCGCTCTGCGCCGGCTCACCCGCACGGTGGTCTTCATCCCGGTCGTGATCGGGCTCGGGGTGTCGAGCCTGCTCTGGTACTGGCTCTTCAGCACCGATTTCGGTCTCGTGAACCGGGCCCTGCTCGATCTGGGGATCATCGACAAGCCCGTGCTGTGGCTGGGCGTGGACGCCGCCGTCTCCAACTTCGCGATCAGCGCCTCCGTGGTCTGGAAGGTGATCGGCTTCGGAATGATCCTTTTCGTCGCCGCGATCCAAGCCGTGCCGACGGACGTGGTCGAAGCCGCACTCGTCGACGGGGCGAGCCCCCGGCAGCGGGTCACCCGGGTGATCCTGCCGTTGACCCTGCGCACCGTCCTGCTGGTGACCCTGGTGAGTGTGATCGGCTCACTGCTCGCCTTCGACCAGTTCTACATCATGACCGCCGGTCAGCCGGGCAACGAGACGGCGACAT
>NZ_JBAHWD010000039.1:0-84661 GCF_037044575.1 Nonomuraea sp. LPB2021202275-12-8
GCCTGGACCTCACCGCTCTGCCGACGGCGTGATCTCGGCACTGCGCAGCAGGCAGGAGGGTCTGTCCAGTGAGAAAGCGACAGAGCCGTTCTTCTTACGGTCCCTGCCCGCCTGCTGGCATGTGACAGATGGCGGCTGGTGGGGCCAGCCTTACGGACAGGCTTGATCGAGGCATAGCCGAGGAGTTCCTTGCGTCCCGTCGAAGAGCCGGATAGGTGCCTGCCGCCCACTGTGCGAAGGACCGAGCGGAGGCGGACCGTGCTCTAGCCTGCTCCAATACGCGCTGCCTGTCGGAGGGTGTCGGCAGTTTCGCGGCTGACCTCGCGGACAGCGTCTGCGGGGAGGTCGGCGCGCCGGGCGGCAGTTTTGATCGCCTCGGCGGAGGGGGCCTCGTAGAGGCAGTACATGAGCAGCCGGTCCGCGGCCAGGAACGAGAACAACCAGGTGACTTTCTCCTCTAGGTTGATCTCCGCGATCAGGCTGAGTTTGTCATCAGTCGGATCGACCTGCTCGGCGAAGTGGCGTTCGATCAGGTAGAGCGGCATGGGATGGCTCCTTGGTTCAATCCTGGATGAGGCCGTGGCGATGTGCGTAGGACGCGGCGTCGGTTCTGTTCGCCGAGCCGGATTTGTGCAGGATGCTGCGGATGTGGTTCGCGGCGGTGTGCTCGCTGATGTGCAGTTGCAGGCCGATCTCACGGTTGCTGCGCCCCTGTGCCACGAGACGTAGCACCTCGACCTCGCGGTTGGAGAGTCCGTCGGGGGCGCTGGGAAGCTCTTCGAGTGCGCTGATCTTGCAGGCCAGGGCGCGCAGCGCGTGGCGTTCAGCCAACCGGGTTGCGTCGGCGAGTAACTGCGTGGCCCTTTGCCGATCCGGTAGGGAGCCGCGGCTGCGAAGCATGCGCCCGTACTGGTAGGCCGTGTGCGCCGTCCAGGTGTGCGCGCCCATGCGGGTGTTCAGTTCCAGGGCCAGCTCGAAGTGGGCTTCGGCCTTGTCCCACTCCTTCATGGTCGCGGCGAGCATGCCGAGGTAGCGGTCGGCCGCGCCGTAGCAGGCGGTGAGCTGGCCGATCCGGACGTTACCGCCAGCCAGGGGTAGCAGCGCCGGGTAGGTCAAGGCCGCGCAGCGGGCGTCCTGGAGGATGCTGCAGGCGTCGGCGAGGTAGGAGAGCGACGCGACGCGCAGCCCGTCCTGCGGGATGGACGTCACCCCGTCGGCGAGAAGCCGGTTGAGCTCTGCCTGGGCCGCCTTCTTCAGGCCGAGGTCGGCCAGTAGGGCGACCAGCCCGGGCCTCCAGGACACCGCGGCCTTGTCCTCCCCAGCCAGGAGTTCGATGATCGGTCGGAGCTCCGTGAGCCGGCCTTGTTCGCGCTGGATGCTGAACATTTGCAGGCCGTACTCGGCGGACCGGGAGCGGCCGTGCAAACGGCGGCTCCAGTACCAGGACTGCTCGGCCATCGTCTCGGCGTCAGCCAGTCGTCCCGCGCAGAGCGCGAGCGCCGAACCATTCTGGTAGGCGGTGTAGAGGGGGAATGCCTGGTGGGTCTGCTCGGCCGCCCGCCGCAGGCCCTCGATCTCGCCGCTTGCCGCGTCGAGATCGCACAGCTCGACCAGTGTGACGGCCAGCCACCCCGTGCTGTCGGCCACCAGTTCGGCGTCGCCTAGCTCGTTTCCCAGCTCGCGGGCTTGTCTCAGCATCGCGATCACGTCCGGGTACGGGATCGGACCGCGTGCGTAGTAGGCCTGGGCCAGCGCCCGGCCCAGTGCCTGTCGATCGCCGGTACGGCGGGCCATGGCGACAGCCTTCTCCCGAGTCTCGAGGGCCTTGTCCAGCTGCCCGGTGAAGACGAGCGCGCGGGTGAGGTGGGAGAGCGCGCGGGCTTGCAGCGGGGAGTCGTCCTCAAGCCCTGAGACGGCTTCGTTGAGCAACATCGTGGCCTGTTCGTGGGCGCGAGCGGGCCGCCAGCTCGCCTCCTCAAAGCCGATCGCCACCTGCGCCAGCATCTCGGCATCGCCGTGCACACGGGCGTGGGCCGCCGCTTCGCCGTAGGCGGCGAGAGCTTGGGGAGACTGACCTGCCCGGTGGCAGGCCAGCGCCAGATCGAGCTGGATGTGCGCCCGCCGATGCTCATCGCCGACGCCGAGTCGCAGTGCCGTCTTAAGCTGGGCCGCCGCGTCCTCGAAGGCGAAGGAGTCCATGGCCGCCTCGGCCGAGCGGACGTTGTACTCCACGGCCCGCTCCGGCCCGGCCATTGCCGCGCCCAGAGAGAAGTGATAGGCGAGCTCGGGCAGGACGCGCTCCAGGCGCGAGGAGTTTGCCCGTTCAAGCGCCTCACCTGCCCGAAGGTGCAGCTCGGCACGGCGCGTTCCGGTCAGCCGGTCGTAGAGGGCACGGCGCACGAGCTCGTGCGCGAACCGATAGACGAGGCGGACGGACGACTCTGCGCCCTCCTGGAGCATCCCGCTACGTACGGCTTCGTCCAGCGAGGACATGAGTGAGCCGTTCCCCATCCGCGCTGCGTCGGCGAGCACCTTGAGGTCGAACTCGGGACCGATGACGGCCGCCATCTCCAGGAGGGCCACGGCCTCGGGCGAGAGGCGCTGCAGCCGTTGCCGTACCACGTCACGGACGCTGTCTGGGCTGCTCAGGCGTGCGGTGGATCTGGTCAGCCGGACCTGCCGGGCGGTGACCTCGATGTTTCCGGTCTCGGCGAGGGTGCGCCACAGCTCACCGAGCAGGAACGGGTTGCCGCCGGTTAGCTCGCCGATCTCGTGTGCCGTGGTGAGGACGTCTACGTCCGGGCCGACCCTGGCTGAATGTCGGACAAAGTCCTGGACCTCGTCCTCATTGAGGCTGCGGAGCGGTAGGTGGGTCACTCCCTCAGCACGCTGTATGTCGGCCAGCGCCTCGGCGAATTCGGGGAGGATGTCGGCTTCGCCTGGGCGGAAGGCGATGACCAGCAGCAGTCGCCCTCCGGGACTGGCCCGGATCAGATGGCGGATGAGGTGCAGCGACGGGGTGTCGGCCCAGTGTGCGTCGTCGACGACGAGCAGCACCGGTAGGTGGCGGCTGACCTGTTCGAGCAGGTCAGCTACCGCTACGTGCAGCCGGTACCGCTCGGTGTCGGGGTCGGCCGCTGCGACTGTTGGGCGCGGTGACAGATCGGGCAGCAAGCGACTCAGTTCGCCGTTTCCGGCCAGGCAGTCGCTCAGCATCTCTGAGTCCAGGATGCCAACGAGGAATTCCAGCGCCTCGGCGAATGGTTGGTAGGGGGCGTTCACTACCGCGTCACACGCCCCATAAAGAACGCGCACACCTCGCGAGACGGCTGCGTGCGCGAATTCGCGGACCAGCCGTGTTTTTCCGCTGCCTGCCTCCCCCCGGATCAACGCGACACGCCTGCTTGTTTCTTCGGCCAGTGGCAGGAGAGACTCTAATATTGCCAGCTCGGACACACGGCCGACAAATGAGAACGGCGTTGTCGAACGGAGCGATAGAGGCAGGGGCATCTTCCCCTGATCGGATATCTCCGGGGCGGCAATGACCTCATACACCGGGAATTGAGGTGGGCCGCGCCTTCGACTTTCCAGGCGGCTTATTTCGGAGAGCTTGTTTTGGTCGAGGAGATCTTTCGCGGTCTGCGAAACGAGGATCTGACCGGCGGACGCGAGCAAGGAGATCTCCGCCGCTGGACCCGCCTCGCCTACGTGCACCCCGATGCGCAAGCTGCCGGAGACGGCGGTCGAGCGCCGCGCCCGCACCGCGGCCATGATCGCATTGGCTACGCCGGCGAAAGAGATCAGTAATTCGCCGGGTCCACTGGCCAGCTCCCGGCCACCGTGATGCGCGAACAGCTTTCGCAGCAGCTGCCGATTCTGATCAGCCGTCCCACTCGGTTGGCTTTCGATCTTCGCGTGCAAGAACGACGCGGCGGCGTCGGCCATCTCCACCAACTCCCCCCGCGTCAAGAGTAGTCAGTCCTGACCATCGTTGCACCCTCTTTGGACTGCCGTCTGCCCGGTGAAAGACGATCAGATCCGGTCATGACAGGGAATTGTGCGGCTCGTATGTTTATGAAGCACTCCCGCCACCAATGACAGGAATAGCCGAAAGACAAAAGGAAATGACTCAGCTGAGATATGTGGTGCGCGCTATGAAGTTCGCCTGCATCAGCGCATCGGGATTCGATTTCGCCGGGTCCAACGAACCGTACATTTTCACCTCCTTCGACCTCGGCGGGCAGTTCACACCACGTGCTCACAGATGTTCGACTCCACCGACAACGCCAATGTGGCGTGGCCGCGCAAGGACGCCGGCAACGGCGCAAGCGGTCCGATCGCTCTGTCGATCCAGCTCTGGGAATCCGATCATCGGCACGGCGCTGCAGGCACACGGCGGCTTGACCTAGTCGCCAAAGTTTCCGGGCCCGAATCTATGGCATGGGTCGCGCCTTCACAGGCTTTCTGCCCTGCGGTGCCGAGCCCTCGAATCAGGGCTGCCGTATGAGCACAGACCGCTTTCGCGGGCCGACGGTGGCTCCCCGTTCAGCGACAACTCATCCACTACAGAAAGAGGCAAGTCATGCGCGGTTACATCAAAGCACTGCTGATCACAGCGATGTCGGCGGCCTCCGTCGCCACCGGAAGCATGGTTTCGGTTGCGACACCCGACCCGACGCCGAACCCGAAGATCTTAAACTACAACAGGCACTGGCCAGCCAAGCCCGGGTGGTTCACGTCCCACAACAAGAAGGCGTTCGCACAAGGCCACGTCAAGGTAACTTTCGGCGGGTTCGGAAAGAATCGCGTGGTCATCACCGGCAAGCTGTACGACAGAGACTTCCGGCCTCTGCCCCATGGCAAGTGCGCGTACGCGCGGTTCGGCGTGCACCACCTCAACGGAGGATGGGGTCCCCTCAAGCACTACGTGAAGTGCGGCCCCGAAAAATTCACGAAAATCAGGTTCACGCGTGACAACGTAGACAAGATCGTCGTCACCGTCTGCCAGACGCCCTGGGATAGGCTCGCGCCGACGCAATGCGGTACGACAAAGACGATCTTCCCGTTCGTCTCGCCGCGCGACCTGTAGTCCCCAAGTTCTGGCCCGCTGATGCAGGCCTGCGTCCCCGACGCCCGAATCCCCGGCCTCGAAAGTAAGCAGCGCTGGTCCTCCGTCGGTACGCAGACCACTATCACCTGCCCGCCTGGCACCTTCGTGCACGGGCTGGGCGGCGGAGCGAACTTCACCGACCAGGGCAGCGTGCACATCAACGACCTCTACCCGACCCCCGACCTGCGCACCGTCAAGCTGACCATGACCAGGCATCCCGCCTCAGGGATGTCGGTCCAGGCGCTCTGCGCCAAGTAAGGACTCTTCGATGAACCACTTCGCCACAACCCGCCTGCTCGTCGCGGCCCTGGCCGCCGGCGCGCTAACCATGACCCAGGCACCGCCCGCCGCTGCCCAATCGCCGCCCGCTCCCGGCGCTGCCAAGATCACCGGCCAAAACCTCACCTTCACCGCAGGCCAGGGGGTGTCCAACAACGTCGTCATCAGCAGGAGCGGGCCCTTCAACATTATCGACGACATCGCCAGAATCAATCCCGGACCCGGCTGCAAGTGGTTCGACCCCAACAACAGGACCAAGGTCCGCTGCCTCTTCGGCCCGCTCGGCAGGGTCGTCGTCCTGGCAGGCGACCGTGCCGACATCGTCACCGCCAACATCTCGGCGCCGGTGCGCATCGTGGGCGGCGAGGGCGATGACCAGCTGACCGGTGGCTCTAACACCGACCAGCTCCTCGGTCAGAACGGCCACGACAAGCTGCACGGCAACGGCGCGCGCGACTTCTTCTGGCTCGGTCTCGGCAACGACGAGGCGCACGGCGGACCGGGAAACGATGTCATGGACGCCGAGGGAGGCGACGACCGGGTATACGGCGGGCCCGGTGCCGACCACCTGTACGGCTGGACCGGTCACGACCAGCTGCATGGTCAGTCAGGTGACGACTATCTGGCAGGCGGCACCGGCAAAGACCGGGTGGACGGCGGCCCCGACAAGGACACGCTCCACGGCGACGGGTCCGATGACGTCGTGAACGGCGGACCTGGCAACGACGAGCTCTTCGGCGAATCCGGCCATGACCAGCTCAACGGCGCGGACGGCACCGACTTCGCCGACGGCGGGACGGGCACCGACACCTGCTCTGCCGAGCAACAGCTGAACTGCAACCCGTGAAACATCGAACATCATCTGCATACGAAAGGCTTCACCATGCGAGCACTCAAGACGGCACTGGCCACGGTCGCGGCGGCGGGGACGATCGCCGTCTCTATGACGGCACCAGCAACGGCGCAGGCCGTTCCGCCTCCAGGCAGCGTCGCGATCGTCAACGGCTCCACCCTCATGTACATCGCCAGAGCCAACGAGGTGAACAAGGTCACCATCACCCTGGGCGACAGCAACTTCTACACCGTCGAGGACGTCGTCCCCCTCACCCCGGGCGCGGGCTGCACCAGGATCGATCCGACCAGGGTCAGGTGCACTGCTGCCAACATCAACGCCGTCGATGTCCGCGTCGGCGATCGCGACGACTACGTGAGGGCGTCCATCACCGTACGGGCCATCGTCACCGGCGGACAGGGTGACGATGAGCTGCGGGGAGGATCCGGATTCGACAACCTCTACGGCAGAGCGGGCAACGACAGGCTGTACGGAAACACCGGCAACGACAAGCTCTACGGAGAGCAGGGCAACGACCGCGTCTACGGTGACGCCGGGCAGGACTCCCTTTGGGGTGGCGACGGCGCGGATTCCCTCCACGGCGGCACGGAGCGCGACGTGATTCGCGGCGACGCGGGAAACGACACCCTGAAGGGCGGAGACGGCAACGACCGCCTGCTGGGCGGCACCGGCAACGACACGATCTTCGGCGACGCGGGGCGAGACAGGCTCCACGGTGAGGCCGGGATCCATGATCGCGGCTTCGGCGGGTCCGGATTCGACATCTGCACCTCGTTCATGGTTGCGATCAGCTGCCCTTGAACCGGATTGCAGAAGACCGTCTTCTCCCCCCGGACAAGTTGCCAGACGATCAACCGGATGGCGGCTCGTCATGGCTAGAGGGGTTCGGGCTCATTGTCGGACGAGCCGCTCAGCAAACTCAGGCTCAGCGAGGTCGCGAGAGCTCGGCCCAGGTCTTCGACAAGCGATCAAGGGGCCTTGCCCTCTCTCGGTACTTGGTCTGCCCCAACGACATCGGAACGGTGGATAGCGGCAACTCCGCCCGGGTCGGCGTGCTAACGCCACTGATCGATCCGTTGTCGATCAAGTTCCGAGGCGTGGGCTATGGCTTGAGTCCGGCCTACTCGGGGGCGTCCGCTCGCGTGGTATCCGCACGGCCGCCGAGTGGCAGGCGCTTGGCCACGTCCAGCCTTACCTCGCCGTAGGGCTGGACGTGCTGCCAGAACAGTGGTGCAGCCCGCGCTGGTCGGCGGGTTTGAGCAGCTTGGCCCACTTCTCAACGCTGTCAATGACCAGATCGCGGGATCAGTGCGATGGTTGTGCGCGGCACCCCGCGCGACAGCTTGTACACGCTGGATACCCTGCTGAACCTCGACGGCGGGGTGAAGCCGGAGATGGTCGCGACCGACAACGCCTCGTACTCGGACATGGCGTTCGGCCTGTACAAGATGCTCGGCTTCCGCTTCGCCCCGCGCTTCCGCTTCGCCCCGCGCTTCCGCGACTTGCACGACCAGCGGTTCTGGCGCGCGAACCTGCCCGACGGGGACGGCCGGCCGCCGGGTACGGGCCGCTGGAGGCCGTGACCTGCAATAAGGTGATCCTCAAGCGGATCGCCACGCACCGGTCGGACATGCTCCGCGTCGCCGGATCGCTCATCACGAACCAGGTCCGCGCCTACGACCTGCTGCGGATGTTCGGCCGCGAGGGCCACACGACCCCGCCGGGTGCGGCGTTCGCCGAGTACGGCCGGATCGACAAGACCATGCACCTGCTCGCCCTGGTCGATCCGATCGTTATCTTGGGTTGTCGAGCGAACTGGCTGGTCAGCGGCCGTCAACGCTCGCCGAGTCGTATCGACTCCTCCTCGAAGACGCGTACGGTCAGTTCGGCGAATTCGTGCAGCGTCGCGAGCCGGTCGGCGTCGAAGCGGCCGAGAACCTGCCCGATCGCGCGCGGCAGGCCGTCGAGCTGTACACGCCGCTCTTCGACCGGATGCGCGCCGCAGGTGATGCCGACCGCTGATCGGCCACTGGCTGTAGTAGACACGGAATGTCGCCGACTGATCGTCCGGTGATTCGGCGACGACGGTGACGGCCCAGGCTAGGTCCTGGGCGTTCATCCTCAGGTGTACCAGCAGCTCTACCACGGCACGGCCATCGGCGGCGGTGGTGGCCACGACCTCACTTCGGGCGTGGTGGCCGGCTAGCCACGCGCGGCTCTGGTCGACGAACTCGCGCACTCGATCATGGCCGCGGATCTCCCCTTCCCGTGGATCGTGGATGACCAGCTCACCTGTCCAGGAAGGTGGCAAGGCGTGCGCATCGCGGTTGTTCAGGGCGGCGACGAACTCGGCGACCGGGTCAGGCCGATCTCCTCTGCGGACCTGCCGACGTGCCAGCTCCAACGCCAGGCTGTATTCAGGAAACCAAGGCATCTGGACATCTCCTCCTCCAGCCCGTCGCCGCCTGTGACCAAATGTGATCCCTTTCGGCCGGGGGAACGTGTCGCGCCTGGCGGAGGTCCGGCGCAGCTACTCGGCTATCCCGGCCGGTAGTCAGAGGTCGCCCGCTACGGCTGGGATGCGGAAGGTCGGACAGGGACCAGCGATGGTAGAAACCGTCCAAGGGCGGCTCGTCGGCCGAGTGGAACGTCAGCCATTGCTGAAGGCTCGGAATTTGCCGGGAGTCATCCCCACGTGGTGCGCGAAGTACTTGCCGAAATTCGTCGCCTGATCGAAGCCCAGTCTGTGGGCGATCGCCGATGCCGGATATTCGGTGTGGATCAGCAGACGTTCGCTTCGAGGACGATGCGACGGTCGATGAGCGATTTGGCACTGTGACCGGTCGCAGCCCGGCAGGAGCGATTGAGGTCTTGGCCGAGTAGCCGAGAATCGCGGCGTACTCCTCGACCCGGTGCGTAGACGCGAAGCGGTCCTCCAATTCACGGCGGAATCGGCGATAGGCGTCATTGCCGGTCGCCATGGTCACCGCAGGCTCTGAAGGCGGCAGGGCGGCGATCCGCAGCAGCAGCGCGGTCAGCTGATGCCTGATTTGATGGAACTCCAGGCGCGCAGGACGCCGTAGGCGCTCAAGCGGAACGCGCAGCCGAAGCTCGGCCAGCGAGAATGTCTCAATACTCAGGTTGGGCACTGAGGAATTCCGGAAGCAGAGATCAGTGATCGATTCTGCCGCCGGTCGCGATCCATGTCCCATATCTACCATCACGCGTCGCGCGCATACCTCGCAGTCCCCCGCGCTGCGCTCAGCGCGAGGAACCAAATTGCGCCTGCCGATAATGGAGGTGCGGGTGGGCATCGGCGCCGCCGTCGACACGATGGGAGGCAGCTTCTCACCATGCGTTACACCACGGTGGCGGTCAGCGCGGCGCGAACGGCGCCGCCTGACCGCCTAGCCTTTCCGCAGTCCGAGCGCGTCGGCGGCGGTCTCCAGCGCGGCGAGGTGCTCGTCGACCGAGCGCAGTCCCGCTCGCATGGTGTCAATGGCGAGGTGCGTGGCTTCGGACTCCCGCCACCGCTGGGCCAGCTCGCGCAGTTCCTCCGCGCTGCCCTGCCAGCTGGCCCTGCCTTCCATGCCGAGTGCGGAGGGGTCGCGGCCCGCCTGCGTGGCGGCCTCATCGACCATGGCCTTGGCCTCGTCGAGCTTCGGGCCGGGAGACATCTGCGGGAACCACCCATCGGCCAGGCGTCCGGCACGGCGGTACGCCGCGGGCGACTGCCCGCCGACCCAGACGGGGATCGGCCGCTGCACGGGCTGGGGCGCCAGGCCCGCTCCCGTCACCCGGTCGAAGGTGCCCTCGAACGTGACCGACGACTCGGTCCACAACCGGCGCATCAACCCGATCTGCTCATCGATGCGCTTGCCCCGGGTGGTGAAGTCCTGGCCGAGGGCTTCGTACTGGACCCGGTTCCAGCCCAGGCCCACGCCGAGCCGGAACCGGCCGGTGGTGAGCAGGTCGACCTCCGCCGCCTGCTTGGCGGCCAGAACGGTCTGCCGCTGGGGCAGGATGATGATGCCGGTGACGAGTTCCAGCGAGGTCAGCGCGGCGAGGTACCCGAACAGGACCATCGGTTCGTGGAACGTGGTCCGCACGTCGTAGGGGCCTGCCCAGCCCTGGTGGATCGCCGGGTCGGCGCCGACGACGTGATCGTAGGCCATGACGTGCCGGAACCCGAGTTCCTCGACCCGTTGCCCGTAGGCTCGCACGGCGCCCGCGTCCGCGCCGATCTCGGTCTGAGGAAAGACAACACCGATCCGCATGCATGGCTCCCGTCAATTGCGGCGACTCCTGAACATCATCGCGCCCCGGCCGATCATCCGCATGCGACCCTCTGGGGGGCTCTTCGCGTGCACCCGAAGCGAAGCCGGCGGGCACGCGCACCTGGGCCGGAGCCCCCCGATCACCTGGTCCGCACAGCGTGCGCGGCAGCGATGCGAATCTTCCCTTGACTTTGCGGCCGCACTCACGGAGCTTTATGAACTACCTAGTTCGTACTTGCGGGATGGAGTCCCCCCATGCGCCCCCTCCTCCTGACCTGCTCGTTATCGCTCGCGCTGATCACCGCACCCACCCTCCCCACGAACGCCCATGTCGACCAATCGGCCGTCCCCACCGTGACCGGCCCGATCCCATCGACCGGCCAGCCCCGCGACCACCCCTTCTTCGCCACCGATCAGGACCTGGAAAAGGCCGGATACGTCGAGGAGGAGTACTTCATCGAGGGCACGGCCAGCCGCTATACCACCCCCGACCAGGCCACCGGCACGGTCATCGACAGCGGCCACCCCTACAGGACCCGCATCGTGGTCCGCCGGCCGATCTCGCCGAAGAAGTTCAACGGCACCGCCGTCGTCGAGTGGTACAACGTGACCAACAACTTCGACTACGAGGTCGTCTGGTCCCGTTCCTTCCGCCACATCCTGGACGCGGGGTACGCGTGGGTGGGCGTGAGCGCGCAGCGCAACGGGGTCAACTCCCCCACGGGGCTGAAGGCATGGAACCCGGCCCGGTACGGCGGCCTCGACCTGACCGCGGGCGGCACCGTCACCGACGACGGCCTCGCCTACGACGTCTTCAGCCAGGCCGCCAGGGCGTTGACAGACCCGCGGGGGGCGCGGCCCCTCGGCAGCCTGAAGGTCAGGACGCTGATCGCGACGGGCCAGTCCCAGTCGGCCTCTCGGCTGGCGGTCTACGCCAACTCGGTGCACCCGCTCGCGCCCGTCTACGACGTGATCACCGTCGTGGACGGCGGCGTGCAGATCCGCCCCGACCTGACCACGAGGGTCTTCAAGACGGCCGCCGAGTACGACGTCCTCGCCAACCAGGCCGCCCGCCGCCAGCCCGACAGCGAGCGCTACACGTACTGGGAGATCGCCGGCGCCTCGCACTCCGACCGGCACGCGTACCTCGTCAACAACTCGATCCGGCTACGTGACGCCGGGGTGTCGGGGCTGCTGGCCGGGCCCACCGCGCCCTGCGTGTCCCCGGCGCGCAGCAACGTCCCGTACGAGTTCGTACTGAACGCGATGTTCGACCACGCCGTGCGCTGGGCGCGGGAGGACCGGAGGCCGCCCGCCGCCCCCAAGCTGGAGATCACCGACGTCACCACCAGCCCCGCCACCGTCTCCAGGGACGCCTACCAGATCGCTCGCGGCGGCATCCGGCTCGCGGCGGTGGACGTCCCGACGGAGCGCAACACCGGCTGGAACATCGGCCTGACCGACGCCACCACCAGCGCCTGCCGCCAGGGCGGGACCTGGATCCCGTTCGACGAGACGACCCTCGACGGGCTGTATCCCAGCCACCGCGACTATGTGGCCAAGGTGCGCCAGGTCACCGAGCGGAACCTGCGCGACGGCTTCATCACCAGGCGAGACGCCGACAGGACCATCCGCGACGCCGAACGCTCCCGGACAGGGAGGTAGGAGGGGATGTCGCGATCACGGAAGTGCGGCCCGGCCATCCTCCGCCGCTCCCGGGGCCTCACGCCCACGGGCCGGTCCGGGCCGCGTCCGTGACCGAGCGCAACCCGCATCGGCTCCCCCATGACGCTCGGGTGCGTACGCCTGCGCAACCGGTTCGTCTCGGCTCCGATGGAACGCAACTACTGCGAGATCGACGGCTCCGTCACCGACCGCTACCTCTCCCGTTGCCAACGCTCTGCTGCGCGCCCAAGACCTTTTGGCGCCTGTGCTGACCGTCGGTGAGCAGTGGCAGGCCGCCCAGGACGCGCTGGGCCCCTGAATGCCGGGCGACCTCGGCGGCGACTTCGTCGGATCGGACGCCCGCCAGGTCGAGGCAGCGCCAGTCTGCCTGAGCGCCGCCCGGTCGCCCGCGTTGGGTGGATCGCCACGCCTCAACCCCCACCGCGGTGCGCGGAGAGGCATGCTCCTGCCGGCCGCGGCGGGCGCCGATCAGAAGCGGCGATCCGACGCGGCTGGTTCTGGGGCACCACCGAGTCCTTGGCGTGCCTGGGACGCGAAGTGGCTCTTCGCTGCGGGCAGGGGATGGCTCTCACCCCGCCTCCACCGTCCGGCTCCCGGCCCGCATGCGGCAGTGCCGTAGGTCGCCGAAGCGAAGGGACCTTCGTTCTTCAGGCGGAGTGCAGTTCGAGCATGAACGCCGCGGCCAGCGCCGGCGCGCAGGGCCATGCGGTGGCGCAGGAGACGCAGGCGTGCCCGGTGCCTGCCTGGTGGACCTCCAGGGCGCCGGCGGCTTGTGCGAAGTACGTCTCGTGCAGAGGGTCGTCGTGGACAGGCGGTGTGCTGAGGAGAACGGCCATTTCGATCACCCTCACTGGCTCATGGGCTTCAGGTGACCTCACCTTCTCTCAGTCCGCCCCTGATGTCTGAGGCGAACGACCCGAAGGCATGTGTCTTAGGGCACATTGACCCCATGTCGCCGAAAGGACCTTGGGCCCGCCGGCGGATGCCCTTGGACGGATGTGACCGTGCACCTCGCGAACAAGAGCGGAGACGAACTCCGACACGATGAGGGGGACGATGACCGCTCGACCTCAACCCGGTCATCGTCACACCGGACCGGGCGATCACCGTGGTCGCCCGGATCAGACTCGCTCCCTGCGAGCCGCAGCCCTCCCAGCTGCTCCGCCGCCTGCGCTGACCAACGACCACGACCACCAGGACTTCCGGCCCTACACCCCGCTTCCGGCCGGAGTTGTGATGGAAGTAACCGGACTTCGCCGTACAGAGCACAGGAAAGAGCTCGTCATGCGCATGACCGTCGCGGACGTGATGACGACCAAGGTCGTCTCCGTCACCGCCACCACCCCGTTCAAGGACATCGCCCAAGCGCTCATCACCGGTGGCATCAGCGCCGTGCCGGTGCTGGATGACGACAACCATGTGCTCGGCATGGTGTCCGAGGCCGACCTGCTCGCCCGCACCGTGCCCGGCATCGTCCGAGTCAGACACCACATCAGGAGTTCACCATGAGAACCACCGTCGAGAACGTCATGACCACCGACGTGGTGGCCGTCAACCAGGGCGCCTCCTTCCACACCGTGGCCGAGCTGCTCATCAGCAGGGGCGTCAGCGGGCTGCCGGTGCTCGACGACGACAATCGCGTCCTGGGCGTCGTCTCCGAGGCCGACCTGCTGGCCAAGGAGGAGTTCAAGGAGCGCTACTACGGCGACGACTACCGGCCGCCACTGCGCGCCCGCATCCGCCACGCCGCCGGCAGCGAGGGCAGCGGCTACCGCAAGTCTTTCGGCGAGACCGCCGGCGCGCTGATGACCTCGCCCGCCCACGTCACCACCGCCGACGCGCCCGTAGTGTGGGCCGCGCGTCTGATGGACCGTCACGGCGTCAAGCGACTGCCCGTGGTCGACGCCGGCGGCCGCCTGATCGGCATCGTCAGCCGCCGCGACCTGATCAAGGTCTTCCTGCGTTCCGACAAGGACATCGAGCAGCAGGTGCGCGAGGCCGTGCGAGCCGACACCGCCGGCCTGGACGTCACGGTAACCGACGCGGTCGTCACCCTGTCCGGGACACTCGCCGAGCACAGCCATGCCATCACCGCCGTTCGCCTGGCCGAGAACATCGACGGCCTCGTCGCCGTCCACGACGAGCTCAACTGGAAGCACGACGACATCGCCGACTACCCCATGTGGGACGGAGCCTGACATGGAGTCCGCCGTCCTGGACTCGCCGGACCCGCTGATCGGCAGGCTGCGCGACACGGGCGCGCTCTCGCAGGCCCGGCCGTCCGTGAGGCGCCGATGGTGGCGAGCCGGCGCTCAACGCGATCTCCTGCCGGAGGCAGCAGCAGGGACGCATAAGACGATCGCGTGGGCGGCCTGACCAGGGTCCAAGGCGAGGGAGCGCTGCTGTCACCCCTCGACGGCCGCACCACGGACCTGCGCCTAAAGATCTTTGAGGCGCTGCTGCGCGGTCGCCCTTCACCGTCCACACCTGCGAGGAGGCGCTCCGCCTCATCGACCACTACAGCTCTCCCGGACCACGGCCACCGTGCCGGGCGCGCGAACCGGCCCGCGACCTTGGCCACCAGGTCGCCCATCATCACACTCCACCGCGCAGCGCTACGCTATGGCCCGCGGCCTCCGTTTGATCTTCCTTTGCCCTCAAAACACACACGATGATCACGCGGTGGCCGTACTCGTTCTCACCTGGCCCCAGCAGCAAGATCACAATCTACGGCTGGAGTACCAACAAGAAGAACAGGTCCTCATTGCGCTCGATTCACCTGATCAAAACGTCGGCGGCCTAACTGCGCCCGCTCGGTCCGACCCGTTGTACAGCCGAGCGACCTATAACCAAAGATCTATGCCATCTCGCCACGCCGCTGCGGCATGGTGACCATATGAGACCTGACACACACCCGAACGCCGTGCTTACCCGGCGCTTGTACGATCTGATCGGCAATGGCGATCCCACCGGTTATCTCGACCTGATCGCCGACGACGCCATTTTCCACATCGGCGGCGACAGCATCGTGGCAGGCGAGCATCGCGGCAAGGACGCCATCAGCAGGCTCGGCATGCTCGTGCTCGAAGAGACGGGCGGCACCTTCCAGACCGGGCTGCTCTCTGTACAGGCCAACGACTCCTACTCGGTCACTCTGCACCGCTGGACAGCGGAGCGCCGTGGAGAGCGCGTCGAGATGGACAATTTCATCGTCTACGGCTTCGAGCGAGGGCTGGTCGTGGAACGCTGGGAATATGTGGCCGACCAGCGCGCCCACGACGCTTTCTGGCGCCGATGACGGCCCGGCTTCATCCGCAGGTACGGGCGTGTCCAGTAAATGGTGTAACTCGATCTTGAATTAGTTCTAGCGGGTGGTCGGGGTCAGGCGGCCTTCGAAGGTGATGGCGAAGGCGTTCAGAGCGGCTTTCCAGCGGGTGATCCAGCGTTTGCGGCCTTTGCCGGTCGGGTCCAGGCTCATGATCGCCATGTAGACGCACTTGAGTGCGGCCTGCTCGTGTCATGGGGTCTTGTTCATGCTGTTTCGTGGTGGAGGGAGTCCAGGACGGTGAGTTCGTCCTCCGACAGGCGCAGAGATCCGGTGGCCACGTTCTGGGCGAGGTGGTCGAGGTCGCCAGTGCCGGGGATGGCCAGGACGTGGGGCCCTTGGTGCAGGGTCCACGCCAGCCGGATCTGGGCTGCGCTCACCCCGCGGGAGCGGGCGATGGTGTGCACATCTCTGATGTCGCCGGAGGCCGCGCCGACCGTGCGCCCGGTGCCGGCGATCGAGTAGAACGGTACGAACGCGATGCGTTGTTCACCGCAGATGTGCAGGAACTCCTTCTGCTCGGGCGATGCGCCGATGCCGTACATGTTCTGGACGCAGACCACTGGTGCGATGGTCTGGGCTTCGGCGAGGTGGTGGGGGTGGACGTTGGACAGGCCCAGGTGACGGATGAGTCCGGCCTCGCGCAGTTCGGCGAGTGCGCCGAAGCGTTCGGCGATGGAATCGGTGCCGATGATGCGCAGGTTCACCACGTCGATGTGGTCGCGGCCGAGTTGGCGCAGGTTCTCCTCGACCTGGCCGCGCAGCTGCTTGGGGGTGGCGTGCGGCAGCCACTGGCCTGAGGGATCGCGGCCCGGTCCGACCTTGGTGGTGATGACGAGGTCATCCGGATAGGGGGCCAGTGCCCGGTTGATCAGCTCGTTGGCGGAGCGCAGCTGCGAGAAGTAGAACGCGGCGGTGTCGATGTGGTTCACGCCGAGCTCGACCGCGCGGCGCAGTACGCCGATCGCCTGGTCGCGGTCGCGCGGGATGGCATCGGCCGCGAACGCCTCGCCGTGCTGCGTCAGGCGCATGGCGCCGAAGCCGATCCGGTTGACCGTGCGGTCGCCCAGCTTCCAAGTGCCGGATGCGGCCGCGGTGATCGTCTGTGAGGTCATGGCAGGATCATCTCCGCACGGTAGGCTGGCCTGCCATTGATTCACACATGCCTGAATCCATTGAGGAGTAGTCGTCCTGGCAGAGCTGGCGTTCTCGGCGAGCGATCTGGCGCAGGTGCGGTTCGCCGTCTCACCGATGTGGGAGGTCGCGCCCAGCTTCCGGCTGCTGAGGTCCAACACCGCGCACCCGGTCCACCGCCCCTGGACCGACCAGGTACGGCCGCGCATGGTGGCCGCCGGGCTGGACCGGGGCTGGCTCTCCGAGCTGATCCCGCCCACAGGCTACGTCCCCGACTTCCTCAACCCGGCCCCCGCCGGACCGGCCCCCACACCGGCGGCAGAATGGGAGGCGATCCGGGCCTCGCCCGCCGACCGGGTCCGCCAGGACCTCGACCACCTGGCCCGCCACCAGGGCAATCTCGGCCCGCGGCTGCGGACCCTGCGCGCCGACCCGCAGACCCACCTGGCCAAGGTCACCGAAGAGATCGAAACGTACTGGGAGCTGGCACTCGCCCCCTACTGGGCACGGATCCGGGCCGTGCTGGACGCCGACATCCTCCACCG
The DNA here is from genome assembly GCF_037044575.1 of Nonomuraea sp. LPB2021202275-12-8. NCBI lineage: Bacteria > Bacillati > Actinomycetota > Actinomycetes > Streptosporangiales > Streptosporangiaceae > Nonomuraea > Nonomuraea sp. LPB2021202275-12-8. The sequence goes on from NZ_JBAHWD010000039.1 coordinate 17,210, forward strand.
GGCCCGCACTGTCGCCGAGCACGGCGCGGGCCGCCTCTTCAACGACCTGCACACTACGGTGAGCTGGGACGACAACGCGCTGCTGATGACCCGCCGAAAGCAGCCGCTGACCCGCAAGACGGCAGGTACAGGACTGCTGCTGATCCCCTCGGCCTTCACCGGACCGGGGCTGCGCACCCGGACGACGCTGCCGGATCCACCGCAACTCGTCTATCCGGCCCGCGGTGTCGGCTCCATATGGAATGCGCGGCCCGCCCCCCGAGCCGACGCCCTCGCCGCCGTACTCGGCCGCTCGCGGACCCTGCTCCTGGCCGAACTGGATACCCCCGCCTCCACCACACAGTTGGCCCACCGCACCGGACTCTCGCCGGCCGGGGTATCCCAATATCTCACCGCGCTGCGCAATGTGGGCCTGGTCAGCGCCCACCGCGCCGGCCGGTCCGTCCTCTACGCCCGCACCATGGCAGCCGAAACCCTCCTCAAGGCAGCATCCGCCTGAGATTCGGGTCACCCCCCGGAGGATTTCCGGAGCCGACCACTTGGAGCCTGCTGACAATGGATTTGGCCGCTGAGGCTGGGACCAGGGATGGCCTGGTCGAGGCCATCTGCGAGTGCACGCCGAGGTGACGCCATCCTCCGGAAGGAGGATGGCGTCCGCACGATCGGGCGATGCCGTGCGACCTCGTGCCCGGCCAGGCTCGGAGCATGACGGTGATCGAGGTCGAGGACCTCCGCAAGAACTATGGAAACACCCGGGCGGTCGACGGGGTGTCGTTCACGGTGGCGCAGGGAGAGACGTTCGGAGTCGTGGGCCACAACGGCGCGGGCAAGACCACCACGGTGGAATGCCTGGTCGGGCTGCGCAGGCCGGACTCGGGGACAGTACGCGTGCTCGGTGAGAACCCCGCGAGACGCCGCCGCGCCCTCGCCCAGCGCACAGGCGTGCAGCTCCAACAGGGTGAGCTGCCCGACCGGCTCAGGGTGGCCGAGGCCATGCGCCTGTTCGCGGCGTTCTACGATCGCCCGGACGACTGGCAGGCGGTGCTGAAGCGCTGGGGGCTCGGCCCGATCGCGAACAAGGCGTTCGGCGACCTGTCAGGTGGCCAGCAGCAGCGGCTCAAGCTCGCGATGGCCCTGGTAGGCGGCCCCGAACTGGTGGTGCTCGACGAGCTCACCACAGGCCTCGACCCCGTCGCCCGCCGCGAGACATGGACGCTCATCGGCGACCTCAAGGCCTCCGGTACCACGGCGGTGCTGGTGAGCCATTTCATGGACGAGGCCGAGGAACTGTGCGACCGGGTCGCCGTCTTCGGCAACGGCCGGATCATCGCGCTCGGCAGCCCCCGCGAGCTGATTGGCCGGACCGGGACCGGCTCTCTGGAGGAGGCGTACTTCGCGCTGTTGGGGGAGGGGCGATGAAGGCGTTCGCCCACCTGTCGGCGACGGAACTCAGGCTGTTGGCCAGGGACCCGGGCAGCCTGTTCTTCATGGTCGCCTTCCCGTTCATGCTTCTCGTGCTGAACGGCGGCAGCAACCAGCTCGAGATCCGCGTGCCCGGCTACCTGGCCATGATCCTGGCCATCGGCGGGATCACCGCGCTGCCCGCGACGCTGGCGACCTACCGGGAGCGGAAGGTGCTGCGCCGCCTCGCGACCACCCCAGTCTCGCCGTTCGTGCTGCTCACCGCGCAGATCGTGGCCCAGCTCTCGATGGCGCTCGCCGGGGCGGCCATCGTGATGGGGGTCGGCATGATCGGGTTCGGGGTGGACCCGCCCGCACATCCGGCCTGGCTGGCGCTGGCCTTCGTGCTGAGCGCGCTGATGTGCTACGCCATCGGGTTCGTGATCGCCGCCGTCGTGCCACGCGCACGGACCGCCGAGCTGATCGGGCTGCTGGTCATGTTTCCGATGATCTTCCTGGCCGGCGCGGCCATCCCCCGCGAAGGCGGGCCGGAGACGATGCACACGATCGGCGACTACCTGCCGCTCACCCACGCCGTGACCGCCCTGCGGGAGAGCTGGTCCGACGTCCCGACGCTGCCGCCCCTGCTGATTCTTTCGGGGATAATCGTCCTCGGCACCGCCGTGGCGGCTGCGCTGTTCCGCTGGGAGTGATCGGGCGATGGATGAGGCGGGCTGGGTCCGGGTCTTCCACCTGCTGTTCTACACCTGCCTCACGGTCGCCGCGACGATCGTGCTCCTGGAGGGAGGTCCTGATCCCGCCACGCTCGCGCTCACGGCACTGATGGCAGGCTGGTACGCGTTCTTCGTCGCGCGCAGGCCCGCTCTCCTCGAACGGCTCAATCCCATGGCCTGGCACCTGCTGGTGCTGATCGCGCTGCAGTTCGCGCTGATCAGGATGGATTCGGCGTACGAGACGACGCTGTTCGGCATGTTCGCACTGCCGTACCTCCTGCTGCCCGGGCGATGGGGCTACGCCGGCACGGTGATGCTCGTCTTCTCCTCATCCGCCGCGGGCGGGCTGATCGAGATGATCCCCCACGATCCGTCCGTCCTGGGACGCCTCGTGGGCAACATCATGCTGGCGACCGTCATGGGGCTGTTCGCCCGGGATCTCATCAGGCACAGCGAGCAGAACCGGGTGGTGGGCACGCTGGAGGAGCGGGCCAGACTGGCCAGGGAGATCCACGACACGCTCGCTCAGGGGTTCAGCGGGATCATCGCCCAGCTCGAGGCGGCCGAGCAGAGGATCGATGACCCGGACACCGTACGCAAGCGGATCTCGCTGGCCAAGCAGCTGGCCCGCGACAGCCTCAACGAGGCCCGGCGCTCCGTAGACGCCCTGCGCCCCGAGCCGCTGGAGCGGGCCGAGCTCCACGAGGCGCTGGCCGCGGTCGCCGAGCGCTGGTCCGCCGCCACTGGTGTGCTCGTGACTGTCTCGGTGGACGGCGAGCTGCGGCGGCTGCCGTCAGAAGTGGAGACGACGGTGCTGCGGGCGGCGCAGGAAGCGCTGGCGAACGTGGCCAGGCACGCGCGGGCCGGGCGCGCGGCGCTGACCCTGTCGTACATGGACGAGGAGGTCACGCTGGACGTGCTCGACGACGGGACGGGCTTCGACCCGGCCGCCGCCGGGGGTGGCTACGGGCTGATCGCCATGCGCGAGCGCGCCTCGCGATCGAGGGGTACGGTGACCGTGGAGTCGGCGCCGGGGGGAGGGACCGCGTTGTGCCTGAGCATCCCGTGCGCCTGATGATCGTCGACGACCATCCGGTGGTGCGCGACGGGCTGCGCGGCATCTTCCACGGCGTGCCCGACATCGAGGTGGTCGCCGAGGCCGCCGACGGACACCAGGCACTCGCCCAGACTCGGGCGACGCGTCCCGACGTGGTGCTGATGGACCTGCGCATGCCAGGGCTCGACGGGGTCGGCGCCATCGAGCGGCTGCGCTCGGAGCATCCGGAGGTCCACGTCATCGTGCTGACCACGTACGACACCGACGCGGACGTGTCGCGGGCGCTGGCCGCGGGCGTGGCGGGCTATCTGAACAGCGTCGGCCGCGTGGTGTCCAACCCTGATCATTCATGGGGTGGGCGTGTTGCCTGTCGGGGCGGCTGATTGGTCTCTGATTTGTCGGGGTATGGGCAGCGCCCTCCGAGATCCGGTCTGCCTCGGGGCGGCCAGGATCAGACCGTCGACCGTGGCCGGGACCGGCCGGGCCGCCACGCCGGATTCGCCCGGCAACCGCACGGGCCCGTGGCTGGAAAAGGTTTGGACGGGATGATGCTCGGGCTTGTAGCTTGCAGTTGACCGTGACACCGCCCGAGGAGGTGAGACCCATGAACGCTGTATCGATGTGGGTGCTCCCCCTTACCGTCACGGTCGGGCGATTGCCGTAGGTGTCGCCGGGAGCGCCTCGCCAACAAGGCACTCCCGAAAGGCAACACCTATGCACTCTCAGCAGGTCACCGCCGAGCCGCCGTCGAACGACAGGGGCGAGCGCGACTCCACGGTGGGCGACGTCCCCGGGCTCCGGTCGCCGGCCTCCGACGCCGATCGCGCGCCCCTCATGTTCGACGTGATCATCGCCGGGTGCGGGCCGACTGGCGCGATGCTGGCCGCCGAACTGCGGCTGCACGACGTGCGGGTACTCGTTCTGGAGAAGGAGACCGAGCCCAAGTCGTTCGTCCGCATAGTCGGTCTGCATATTCGCAGTCTCGAGCTGATGGCAATGCGCGGACTGCTGGATCGCATTCTCCAACACGGAAGACAGCGTCCGGCCGGCGGTTTCTTCGCCGCCATCGCCAAACCCGCGCCCAAGGGCCTGGATTCCGCGCACGCCTATCTGCTGGGCATCCCGCAGCCGGCCATCGAACGCCTCCTCGAAGAACATGCGATCGAACTGGGTGCGCAGGTCCGGCGCGGTTGTGCGGTGGCCGGTTTCGAGCAGGACGACGAGGGTGTGACCGTCGAGCTGGCCGACGGGGAACAGCTGCGTGCGCGCTATCTCGTCGGCTGTGACGGCGGGCGCAGTACGGTGCGCAAACTGCTCGGCGTCGGCTTCCCCGGCGAGCCCTCGCGGACCGAGACGCTGATGGGCGAGATGGAAGTGGGTGTGCCGCAGGAGGAGATCGCCGCCAAGGCGACCGAAATCAGCGAGACCCATAAGCCATTCTGGCTCAGACCCTTCGGCGAAGGGGTCTATAGCGTCGTCGTCCCCGCCGAGGGAGTCAGCGACCGTGCGGAACCGCCCACCCTCGAGGATTTCAAACAACAGTTGCGCACCATCGCCGGAACCGATTTCGGCGTGCACTCCCCGCGCTGGTTGTCCCGCTTCGGGGATGCCACCCGGCTGGCCGAACGTTATCGGGTCGGGCGGGTGCTGCTGGCCGGCGATGCGGCGCACATCCATCCACCCATCGGCGGTCAGGGCCTCAACCTGGGCGTGCAGGACGCATTCAACCTCGGCTGGAAACTGGCCGCACAGATCCGCGGCCGGGCGCCGGAAACACTGCTTGACACCTACCAGGCCGAACGTCGTCCGGTCGCCGAGGACGTGCTGGACAACACCCGCGCCCAGATGGAACTGCTGTCCACCGAACCGGGCCCGCAGGCCGTGCGCAGGCTGCTCACCGAACTGATGGACTTCGACGAGGTGAACCGCTATCTGATCGAGAAGATCACCGCGATCGGCATCCGCTACGACTTCGGCGAAGGCCCCGACCTGCTCGGCCGCCGTCTGCGCGACATCGACGTGAAACAGGGCCACCTCTACGGTCTGCTGCATCGCGGCCGCGGCCTGCTGCTGGACCGCACCGAACGCCTGACCGTCGGCGGCTGGTCAGACCGGGTCGATTACCTTGCGGATCCCACTGCGGAACTGGATGTCCCGTGCGTCCTGCTACGCCCCGACGGCCACGTAGCCTGGATCGGCGACGATCAGCAGGACCTGGACGACCACCTCTCCCGCTGGTTCGGCAAGCCCGCCGACTGATTTCGCCTGAGCAACCGAGAGGCCCGTGAGAAGGATCGGAACGGCCAGTAGCGACTGACCTCGGAAGGCTGGAGGCCGTGGCGGCAAGCAGGGTCACCACACCGGCAACGGCGCCCCGGCCCAGCGCCCGAGCCCCAAGACCGCTCTGTTTGACGCGGGTGGCCAGGAATCCCGCCAGCACCGCCAGCCCGGCCCATGCCCAGCCAGAGTCCAGCAGCACGCTCACAATCTCAATGAACGACCACCCGTTGGTCGTCGCTTCCCGGCTTTCCAGATCCACAGATAGACGGGCTACGGCATTGGCCAGGGAGGTCGCCGCGCCAAACACCGCGCCGGCCGCCAGGACGCCCACCAGGCTTATCCAGCCGGGTCGCGGATTGTCGATCATGGACGGCATTCTGCCGAACCAGGTCGTGGCGGGCAATCGGAACGAAACCGGAGCAGATTCCCATCGGGGACATGAGCGGGCATATGCCGGGGCCCTGCGGGCTCGGTCCCGCTGCAGCTCATGGACATAAGCAAATACATACGCATCCAGCAGTACGTGAACCGGCGCAGCTGCCACGGCCAGCCTACTTGCCTGACGTGGTGCGACATGAGGCCGCACTCGATGAGCAGCTATGACAGGAGGTCCGGCATGAAGCCGTGATCATAGCTCGGACCAGTGTCCAAGATCCGTCCCCACTCTGACGTGCGTCGCGGGTAACTGCGGGGTGCGGAGCTCAGAGGAAAAGCCCAAGAGCACCCGATCCGTCCGGGGGCCACAGGCGAGGGGAAGGCCGAAAGGACGAGCGAAAGCAAACCCTTGTTTCAAAGCCTCGTGAGGCAAAGCTCCCCGAGACGGCTTTCAAGTTCGGGGCTAACAGGGACTGGCCGCGAGAATCGGCAGGCGGCGGAGGCTGCATATGGCTGACGTGAGGACACCGCCGTCCCCGGGGCAGAGGGCGTCCGACCCGGCCGCATCTCATGAGTGCGGAACATGGCAACCCCGACAGGGTCCCCATCCAGGTGGGGTAGGCCGACCGTGAGGAGAGCTGAATTCCCTGGCGGGCACAGGATGCCCAAGAAGCGAACGCCGGCGGCCGAAAGGCAGCGGGAAAGCGGAGCGCAAGGCCTCTACCTCGGGCCGCCCCGTATAACCGGCCGGATACCGGGCCTTGCTCGCCCGGCCCCGAAAGGGGTGCTGACGTGGGCAGGTGAGCCTTTGACGACGAAGCGACAAGGTCGCCGGAACCGAGGGACAAGTTGGATGCCGTCGCGGTGAACGGACCCGAGGACCTGCCCTTGTCCCTGGACGGAAATGGATGGGATGCCATCCATTGGCCGAGCCAGGACAAGCAGGTACAGCAGCTGCGCCGCAGGATCTTCAAGGCGACTCAGGAGCAGGATTGGCCCAAGGTCAGGAACCTGCAGAAGCTGATGCTGCGCAGCCGCGCCAACACGCTCGTGAGCGTGCGGCAGGTCGCGCAGCAGAACGCCGGGCGCAAGACGCCAGGGATCGACGGGCAGGTCGCGCTGACCTCGCCCACCAGGGCCGAGCTGGCCGTGCAAGTGCACGCCTCGATCGGAACCTGGCGGCCCCGTGCAGTCAAGCGCGTGCACATACCGAAGGCCCGTGACAGAACCAAGCTCCGGCCGCTGGGCATTCCCGTGCTGGCAGATCGATGCCACCAGGCGCGGGTACGCAACGCGCTGGAACCCGAGTGGGAGGCGCGGTTCGAACCGCGCTCCTACGGGTTCCGGCCCGGTCGGGGCTGCCATGACGCGATTGGGGCGATCTTCCAGACGCTGTGTCTCAGGACTACGAGACGGCTCTGGATCCTCGACGCGGACCTGGCTGCAGCGTTCGACCGGATCGACCACGATTACCTGTTGTCCATGATTGGGTCGTTCCCCGCTCGAGGGCTGATCCGTGAGTGGCTGAAGGCGGGAGTGTTCGAGAAGGGCAAGGGGTTCGCTCCGACACCGGAGGGCACACCCCAGGGCGGCGTAATCTCGCCGCTCTTGCTGAACGTCGCACTTCACGGGCTAGAGGAAGCCGCAGGAGTCCGCTACTCGAAAGAGACGACGCGACTCGGACAGGCCAGCCCGGCAGTGATCAGATATGCCGACGACCTGGTCGCCTGCTGCTTCTCGAAGCAGCAGGCCGAACAGGTCAAGGCACGGCTCGCCGCATGGCTGAAGCCCCGGGGACTGGCCTTCAATGAGGACAAGACGCGCATCGTCCACGCCTCGGAAGGGTTCGATTTTCTGGGGATGAACGTCCGCCGCTACGCGGGCGGCAAGCTACTGATCAAACCGAGCAAGGCTGCCATCAAGAGGATCCGGGAACGGCTCGCCAAGGAACTACGCTCTCTGCGCGGGGCCAACTCGACGAGGGTGATCGCTCGGCTCAACCCCATCATCAGGGGTTGGGCCGCCTACTACCGGACGGTGGTCTCGGCCAAGGTGTTCAAGTCCTTGGACCACTACCTGTGGACGCTCACCTACCGGTGGGCGCTTCGAACCCACCGCAACAGGCCACCCCGCTGGATCGTTGATCGGCACTACGGAAAGTTCAACAAGTTCCGCAACGACCGCTGGGTGTTCGGCAACCCGGAAACGGGTGCCTACCTGCTGAAATTCTCTTGGGCAAAGATCGAACGACACACCATGGTCAGAGGGCGGGCGTCCCCAGACGACCCCACCCTGGACGACTACTGGACTGCGCGGCGCCGACGGGTGAAACCCCCGCTCGACGCCTACACCATCAGGGTGCTCGACCGGCAAGACGCGCGCTGCGTGCTCTGCGGAGAACACCTCTTATCTCCCGAACAACCCCCGCAAGGACCGGATGAATGGGAGAGATGGTGGCTTCAGGTAGCACGAAAGGCGATCTCACAAGATCACCTCGTCTACCACGGAAGCCGCGGCCCAAAGGGTGACGTCCGATCACACCTTGTGCACACCTCATGCCACCGGAGTCTCATGTCCCGGGAACGCATGAGGACGGCCAAGCCCTCCCGAGCGTCCGCGGGGCTTGCTTGAGCCGTGTGCTGCGACGAGCAGCAAGCACGGTTCTGAGGGGGCCGGGGCGCAGCAATGCGCTCCGGCTACCCGACCCTGACAGACCTTCACCCGGCTGACCAGCCAGTTCACTTGAGAACCCCTGGATGACGGCCGTCGGAGCTGCGTGACCGGCGTATCGACCCCGGACTACATCGAGTGGAGTACCCCGAGGGTGGCCAGGCAGCGGATGCGCGCGCCGGGTCGGTTGAGGAGAGTGTTTGCAGGAGGCCCGCGGCCTTCGGGGTGCCACTGCAGAGCCGAGCCGACCAGGGACGAGGGGCGGGAAACGACATGCCAGGAGGGACAGACACGGACCAGCGGGCGTTGGGGGCGCTGCTGCGGCGCTGGCGGGAGCGCGCATTACTCACTCAGGAGGACGTGGCCGAGCGTTCCGGGCTCAGTGTCCGAACCGTCCGACGGTTGGAGGGAGATGGACTACCGCGCGCCCGCAGCACGTCGTTACGGCTTTTGGCCGAGGCACTGGGCCTGGACCGCGCGGACCGGGCGAGGATGGCGGCCATTGCCCGTGGTACGGCCCGGGTCACCGGGCACGACTGGACCGGCCATTCTGCGCCGGCGCCGGAGAGGGGCGGGCGCACGCGGACGCGCGACGGTCTCGCCCGCGCGCACGACGCGCTTGGTCACGCCGAGCATGCCTGCCGGGATGGACGTGAGGCCTTGAGTGTCCTCATCGCCGATTCTCTTGCGTCAACGCAGGAGAATCTCTCGGACGAGGTCCTTTGAGTGGCGCAGCCAAGCAGCCCCCTGGACGTTGACGTTGCCCTCGTCCCGCATTCCGCCGTCCTTCGCTGCGCGTTTGCCGCCGAGGGCCTCTTGCGCGACGGCATCCCCGACCGAACCGATGTGTGGGCGGACGAGACATCCGCAGCGCGGTTCTGACCGCGGCAGCGTCGGCCATCGCTATGTGGCCAGCGGTACTCCCACACCGCCACCGCTGGCCGTCAGCTTTGCCTCAACCCCCAACCTGTACAAGAGGCGCTTGACCTGGGGCGAGCCGCGCAGACGACGGCCGAGTGAAAGGCCGGGCACGCGCCCAGATCGGGGATCGAAGGGACGATCAGCCAAGCCGTCGCGGTCACCGAGATCCGCCGCGCCCGCTATATCGGCCTGGACAAGACCCGGCTCGAGCACCTCCAGGGGGAAACGGTGTGGTGTGCGGCCCCCGGTGCAGGCTCGACGGACTCGTCGCCGCCGCCGACGCCCGCATCCGCCCGCTGGCCGGCAAGGACCGCGGCACCCTCGCCGCCATCAAGACCACCATGTTCGCCCCCGCCGTCACCGCGCTGCGCGACACCCGGACCGCGGCCGTCTGACCTCCTCCCCCGCACTCACGCGCGCAGGACGTCGTTGGTGCCCGCGTGCCTGGCCGGGGAGCGTCACCTTGGCGGGCCCGGCCACGGTGAGGGTGAGGAGGTCATCAGGGGGAGGCTCCCCGGCTGAGCGGGGTCATCTGCCGGGGATCAATCCGTTCGCCGCAGCAGGGGCAGGTCAGGGCCGGGGCGATGATCTCGCCGCAGCTTTGGTGGCGCAGGGTGAGCGGCGGGCCGTCCTCGCCCGCCATCCAGCGGTCGCCCCAGCCGGCGATCGAGATGATCACCGGATAGAGGTCGAGGCCCTTGGCGGTCAGCCTGTACTCATACCTGGGCGGCCGCTCGCTGTAGGGGCGCCGATCGAGGATCTCATGCTCGACCAGGATGCCAAGCCGGTCGGCCAGCAGATGCCGGGAGAGCCCGAGGTCGTTCTGAAAGTCCTCGAAACGCCGCACGCCCAGGAAGGCGTCGCGCAACACGAGCAGGGTCCAGCGGTCACCGATCACCGACAGGGTGCGGGCGATCGAGCAGTCGACATCCCCGATGTCCTTCCAGCGCATGCCGGCAGTCTATTGAGTTCTTTTCCGGAACTGAATAAGTTCTAAAAGGGAACTCAGTCGGTGTCGAAAGGACTGACCATGGACGAGTGGCGGCCGAGCGCCTGCATCCTGTGCGAATGCAACTGCGGTGTCGAGATCTTGGTCGGCCCGTCCGGATCGTTCGACAAGATCCGCGGCGACAAGCTGCATCCGGCCTCCCAGGGCTACACCTGCAACAAGGCGCTGCGGCTCGACCGCTACCAGAACGGGCGTACCGAACGGCTGACGCGCCCCTTGCGCAGGCGGCCCGACGGCACCTTCGAGGAGATCTCCTGGGAGAGCGCCATCGGCGAGGTGGCCACCCGGCTCGGCGCGCTGCCCGGAGAGTCGATCTTCTACTACGGGGGCGGCGGACAGGGCAACCACCTGGGCGGGGCCTATGCCGCGGCGACGATGAAGGCCTTCGGCGCCAAATACCGCTCCAGCGCCCTGGCCCAGGAGAAGACCGGCGAGTTCTGGGTGAGCGCCCGCATGCTCGGCGCGCCGACCCGCTCCGACTTCGAGCACTGCGAGGTCGCGGTGTTCGTCGGCAAGAACCCCTACCAGTCCCATGGATTTCCCCGGGCCCGCACGGTGCTCAAGGAGATCGGCAAGGACCCGGCACGGTCGATGATCGTCATCGACCCGGTCCGGACCGAGACCGCCGAGCTGGCCGACTTCCACCTGCAGGTACGGCCCGGCACCGACGTCTACCTGTTGACCGCGATGGCCGCCGTCCTCGTCCAGGAGAAGCTGATCGACGAGGACTGGCTCGCGGAGCACGCCGACGGGCTGGCCGAGGTTCGAAAAACGCTGTCGGGTGTGTCGGTGAGCCGCTACTGCGCGACGGCCGGTGTCGAGGAGGACCTGGTCCGGGCGGCCTCGCGCAGGATCGCCTCGGCGTCCTCGGTGGCGGTCACCGAGGACCTGGGCGTGCAGATGAACCGCGACTCCACCGTGGTCTCCTACCTCCAGCGGCTGCTGTGGCTCCTGACCGGCAACCTCGGCAAGCAGGGCGCACAGTACGCCTTCTCCAACCTGGCGTCGATCGCCCGGGATCGCGGGCACAAGGTCGGCGAGGGGCCGGTCAGCCCGGTCGCCGGAGCGAAGATCATCAGCGGGCTGGTGCCCTGCAACGTGATCGCCGAGGAGATCCTCACAGACCATCCGGCCCGCTACCGGGCGATGCTGGTGGAGAGCGCGAACCCGGCACACTCCCTGGCCGACTCGGTGGCCATGCGTTCCGCATTGGAGGCCTTGGACCTGTTGGTCGTCATCGACGTCGCGATGACCGAGACCGCACGGCTCGCCGACTACGTGCTCCCCGCGCCGACCCAGTTCGAAAAGTGGGAGGCGACGTTCTTCACCTTCGACTTCCCGCGCAACATCTTCCATCTGCGCCGGCCGGTCGTGGACCCGCCGGACGGGCCGCTGCCCGAGCCGGAGATCCACGCGCGGCTGGTGGAGGCCTCAGGCGCGCTGACCGCAGAGGTCGTCGAGCCACTACGGCAAGCAGCCACCCAGGGGCGTGCGGCGTTCGCCGAGGCGTTCTTGAACACCCTCGGCGCGCAACCGCAGCTCGCCCGGCTGGCTCCGGTCCTGCTCTACCGCACGCTCGGGCCGACGCTGCCCGACGGCGCCGCCGCCGCGGCGGTGCTGTGGGGCGCGGCGCACGGCTTCGTCCAGGAAAACCCCGCCGGAGTGAAGCAGGCAGGCTACGGCGAAGGCATGGAAGCCGGTGAGCGGCTCTTCGACGCCATCATCTCCAGCCCGCACGGCCTGGTCACCACCGACGACGCCCAAGAGGAGACCTGGCGGCGCCTGAAGGGCCGGCGCATTCAGCTTCACATCCCCGAGCTCCTCGCCGAGGTGGCCGAGCTCGCCGACCGGCCCGAACCTGCCGACGACCGGGAATGGCCGTTCGTGCTGTCGGCCGGCGAACGGCGCGCCTTCACCGCCAACACGATCATCCGAGACCCGGACTGGCGCAAACGCGACATCGACGGGGCGTTGCGCATCGCGACCTCTGACGCCGAACGCCTGGGATTGGCCACCGGCGACCGGGCGATACTGACCACCCGGCGCGGCAGCGTCGAGGTCGTCGTGGAACTCACCGACCGGATGCGCCCCGGGCACATCTCGCTGCCCAACGGCTTCGGGGTCGACCATCTGGACCCCGAAGCCGGCCGGGTCGTCACCGGGATCGCGCTCAACGAGCTCACCTCAAGCCAAGACCGCGACACCTACGCGGGAACGCCCTGGCACAAGCACGTGGCCGCACGGCTCGCGGCGCTCACCGAACCTCGATGAGGTCACTCGAAGAGAGGCACCCGCGCACCGTCCGGGAGGCGATGATACGCACCGCCAAGCTACATCCGGTCCAGACGACCGTCGCCGACGCATCGGTCGCGTTGGAAAACGAGCACGTCCATCTACTGTTGCTGGTCGAAGGGGCGACGCTGCGCGGAACGCTTGAGCGGCGCGACCTCATCGAGGCTCCCCGCGGCGCGCCCGCGCTGCGGTTCGCGCGATTGAGCGGACGCACGATCGGGCCGGATGAGAGTCTCGCCCGGGTGCACGCGGCCATGGTCTCCTGCGGCCGGCGCCGCCTCGCCGTCGTGGATCCCGATGGTGCTCTCCTGGGCCTGCTGTGCTTGAAGTCAAAGCAAACAGGATTCTGTACCGACCAGGGGGTAGCTTCCCGATCCTCCTAGTCTAGCCGGGCCTACGTCCAGCCCCAGCGGGGCACCTCCCGCAGCGGGTGCAGCTCGTCGTCGGTCTCCGCGTGGGAGTTCTGCACGGCCACCTGCGTGCCGAACTCCACGTGGGAGCGCAGCGCCGCCCTGAACGGCTCGTCATCGGGCAGTCCGGCCTGGTCGGCGGCCGTCATGTACAGCTCGACGAATCGCCTGCCCTGCTCCTCTTCGATCCGCAGGCCCCGATGGGCGTCGATGAGCAGCGGGAAGCCGCCCATCCTCGCGGAGAAGGTGTCGGGGCCGCCGAAGGTCTCGGCCGTGAAGGCGGTCAGGTTGTCGACGTGACCCGCCTTGCCCTCGCCGAACAGCGGCTGAAGCAGCGGGTCGGCTAGGAGACCGCGGTAGAAGATCTCGATGAACCTGCGCAGTCCCTCTTCGCCGCCCGCGTGCTCGTATAAGGATCTCTCCATGCTTACATGATTACATAGCTATGGGGCAGGACCAAATCGGTGGACGACTCGTGTGTGAGACGTCCAGGGCCCGGTCCGGGTTCACAGCCGCGTCATGGCCACATCCGCTGACCCCGCTGTTCCGGCTCCACGTCCGCCCGTATGGCGAGGTACGGCTGGATCTGGGCGCGAGTTTGAGCATCGGGAGCATCTGATGACAGCGCCACGACGTCCCTTGCAGCCGATCTCGTGGTGGACCGTCGTCATCGGCGTCGCCGCCGTCGTCACCGCCATGTGGGCATCGACCACCTGGCTGCTGGCCGAGGCAGACAGAGCCCCACCAGGCGCAAGAGGCGGCCTGCGCATCGACGCGATCCGCACCGGGCTCAGCGTGGGCGATGGTTCGCCGCCGACCGCGGCGGTGTAGCGGCCGACGAGCAGGGAAGTGACGGCCCGATCGAGGTGATCGACGAGCCAGGTGAAGGCGTGACCGCCCCCGTGGGCCCGCGCGCAATCTGGTGCCCGTACAGACCCAGAGTGGCCTGGCCATTGACGCGATGCCAACCGGCCGCTCGGTCACATGCCGGCGATAAGCTTGTCCACCCGCTCGTCGACGCTGCGGAACGGGTCCTTGCACAGGACGGTGCGCTGGGCCTGGTCGTTCAGCTTGAGGTGCACCCAGTCGACGGTGAAGTCGCGCCGCTTCTCCTGCGCCTTGCGGATGAATTCGCCGCGCAGCCGCGCCCGGGTGGTCTGCGGCGGCACCGACTTGGCCTCGAAGATCTTGATGTCGGAGGCCACCCGCTCCACCGCGCCGCGGCGCTGCAGCAGGTAGAACAGGCCCCGCTTGCGGTGCACGTCGTGGTAGGCGAGGTCGAGCTGCGCCACCCTGGGCGACGACAGCGGCAGGTCGTACTTCTTCCGGTAGCGCTCGATGAGCTGGTATTTCGTCACCCAGTCGATCTCCCGCGACACCAGGTCGAGGTCGCCGGTGTCGACCGCGCGCAGCGTGCGCTCCCACAGCTCCAGCACCCGGTGCGCGATCGCGTCGCCGCCGCGGCGCTCGACGAAGTCCCTGGCCTTCGACAGGTACTCCTGCTGGATCTCCAGGGCGGAGGCCTCGCGCCCGTTGGCCAGGCGCACCCGCCGCCGCCCGGTCATGTCGTGGGAGACCTCGCGGATCGCCCGGATCGGGTTCTCCAGCGACATGTCGCGCATCACCGTGCCCGCCTCGATCATGCGCAGCACCAGGTCGGTGGCGCCGACCTTGAGCAGCATCGTGGTCTCGCTCATGTTGGAGTCGCCGACGATCACGTGCAGCCGGCGAAACCGCTCGGCGTCACCGTGCGGCTCGTCCCGGGTGTTGATGATCGGCCGGGACCGGGTGGTGGCCGACGACACGCCCTCCCAGATGTGCTCGGCGCGTTGCGAGACGCAGTAGACCGCGCCGCGCGGGGTCTGCAGCACCTTGCCCGCCCCGCAGATGATCTGCCGCGTCACCAGGAACGGGATCAGCACGTCGGCCAGCCGCCCGAACTCGCCGTGCCGGCCCACACAGTAGTTCTCGTGACAGCCGTAGGAGTTGCCGGCCGAGTCGGTGTTGTTCTTGAACAGGTAGATATCACCCGCGATGCCCTCCTCGCGCAGCCGCTTCTCGGCGTCGACGAGCAGGCCCTCCAGGATGCGCTCCCCCGCCTTGTCATGCGTGACCAGCTCGATCACGCTGTCGCACTCGGGCGTGGCGTACTCGGGATGGCTGCCGACGTCCAGGTACAGACGGGCGCCGTTGGGCAGGAACACATTGCTCGACCGGCCCCAGGACACGACCCGCCGGAACAGGTACCGGGCCACCTCGTCAGGGGACAGCCTGCGCTGTCCCCTGAACGTGCAGGTCACGCCGTACTCGTTCTCCAGGCCGAAGATGCGACGATCCATTGCCTCACGCTACTCCCCCGTCACGGTCTCGCCCAGGTCGTCCAGCTGGTCGGTGAGGACCTGGTGTCGGCGTCGAAGGGTACGAACGCCGGCCGTCGGATCCGGCGTCCGGAACAGCGGAACAGCGGAACAGCCATTATCGTGAGACCGATCTTGCTCGTAGTTGCTATGAACTGGCCAAACGCTCGGTGATGTCGTTCCGCTGGTGGTGCGCGCGGACGGCGGCGTGCGGTCGCTGGCCGATCTGGCCGGACGTCCGGTCGCGATGGGCGCGAACGGGTCCGGCGTCACGGTGTTCAGCACCCGGCTGTTCGCCCGGGCCGCGGTTCCCGTGGCCGCCAGGAACCTCCTGCTCGGGGAAGCGATCAACGCGCTGGTGGCGCACGAGGTCGACGCGCTGCTCTGGTCGGGCGGGACTCCACGCCGGCGCTGACGGACCTGAACCGCACCACCGCGATCACCCTCCTCCCGCTCGACGCCCACCTGCCGGCGCTGCGGGCGGGCTACGGCCCGGTGTACGACCAGGTCCACGTCCCGGCGCAGGCATATCAGGGAGTTGGCGAACTGCGCACGATCGGCGTTGCCACCCTCCTGCTGGCGGCGCCTTTCCCTGCCCGACGACGTCGCGGCCGCC
Organism: Nonomuraea sp. LPB2021202275-12-8; assembly: GCF_037044575.1. Classification (NCBI taxonomy): domain Bacteria; kingdom Bacillati; phylum Actinomycetota; class Actinomycetes; order Streptosporangiales; family Streptosporangiaceae; genus Nonomuraea; species Nonomuraea sp. LPB2021202275-12-8. The sequence goes on from NZ_JBAHWD010000039.1 coordinate 33,332, forward strand.
GCGGCGCGCGTGCTGGTCGGCCACGCCGCCGACCTCGTGCCGGCGCCCGCGGTGGGGACGCAGTTCCTCGACGTCCGGACACTGATCGGCACGGGCAAGGTGGCGCTGCACCCCGGGCCGCGCCGACCTACCGTGCCCTTCACAGGTAGGAGCACGGCTCCATCCGAAGGGGGATGCGCGTAGTGCCGGGGCGCTGCCAGGGTCGGAAGCAAGCGTCCGCTGGGCCGCCCCGATCCGGAAGGACTCCAGCAGTGTTATCGAGACACACCAGGGTGGTGCGGGGTTCGGCGCTGATCGCGGGCCTCGCGCTCGCGGGCGGGCTCACCGCGACCGCTCCCGCCGTGGCGGCGGAGCAGGCCAAGCTCACCGCGCCGGCCCTCACCGGCCAGTACGACGTCGGCACCACCGACCTCCACCTCGTCGACCCGTCCCGTCCCGATCCGTGGAAACCGGAACGGCGCCGGGAACTCATGGTCACCGTCACCTACCCGGCGGACCGGTTAGCCGGGGGCCAGCGGGCACCGTGGTTCACGCCCGGCATGAGCGCCGTCGTCGACCAGGTGCTGGCAGGAGAGGACTACCTCGCTCTCCCGGTCGGCTCCATCGACTGGGCATCGGCGAAGCGAAGGGCCGAGACCGGCGTCCCCATGGCGCACGGCGCGCCGAAGCCGGTCGCGCTCTTCTCCCCCGGCTTCGGTGGCCCGCGGGAGACGTACACGGCGATCGTCGACGATCTGGCGAGCCGCGGCTACGTGGTCGTCTCGCTCTCGCACACCTACGAGAGCGCGGCGGTCGAGTTTCCTGGCGGGCGGCTCGAACTCGCGGTGCCCGGGGGTGAAAGCCCCGAATTCGAGAAGAAGGCGCTCGACGCCCGGGTCGCCGACAGCCGGTTCGTCCTCGACCAGCTCACGAAGATCACCCGGGGCGAGAACCCCGACGCGGGCAAGCGGCCGCTCCCCCGCGGGCTCGGCCGGTCACTCGACCTGTCCCGGGTCGGCGCCTACGGGCACTCCTACGGCGGGTTCACCGCGGGCGAGACGATGGTCCACGACCGTCGTCTCGACGCCGGGATCAACCTGGACGGCGCGATGGCGACCGCGGTCGGCTATCCCCCGGGAAGTCCTTACGTGCCGGGCGAAGTCACGAAACGCGGCCTGGACAGGCCGTTCCTCCTGATGGGCACCGAGGGCGTCGACGAGAACGGGAAACCGCTCGAGCACACGCACCGGAATCCCGGATTCGACCGCAGCTGGGCGGACTTCTGGGCCAACCAGCGAGGCTGGAAGCGGGATCTGCTCCTGCGCGGTGGCAGCACGCACAGCGCCTACAGCGATCTCCAGGTCATCGTGCCGCAACTCGGCGCGCGCGTGGCGCCGGAGAAGCGTGAGGCGGTCATCGGCACCATCGATCCCCGTCGTTCGCTGGCCGCGCAACGGGACTACATCGGCGCGTTCTTCGATCTGCACCTTCGCGGACGGGACCGGCACCTGTTCGACGGCGAATCCCCGCGGCACCCGAACATCGACTTCATCGACTAAGGCTGAAAGGGACTTTCCCCGCACGTGATCGGGTGAAGGGCGCTTTCGCCGCGGCATGGTGGGCGACCCGGCGGCGCAGCCGATGCGCCGCTCCGCCCGCAGTCGCGCCTGCAAGGCGACCGCCGTACGGCGGTCGCCCGCAATGGGTCATCCGCGCCAGACGCTGCTCCAGGTCGATCTCCTCACCCGGCCCCTCCCGGCGAGCGAGCGAGGAACGGTCACGATGACCTCTTGAAGCTGGTCGACGCGCTGGCCCTGTCCGAGGAGCACCTCAGGGTCCATCGTCCGGGCCATCCGCTTGAGGAGGAGCGAGCCGACGTGGGCGCTGAGGTCGGTCGTTGTCGAGGTGGTCGACGATGCGTGCGTGACCGTCTCGGCCGATGGTCGCGAGACGCGATGCCGCCTTTGTCCACGTACGGGCGGAGTATGAGCTCGTTGCGCGAGCTGAACCGTGAGTCGGCCAGGACCGACCTGGCCAGGTCGTATCCGGTCGTCGGCAGCACGTTGACGGTGTGTACGGACTCTGTCGCGTTCATTCCTCTCATCTCGTACGAAGGGCTACGTGATCGCTGATCAGTGCGGCCGGTGGTCGGGCCCGCCTGCCCGGGCCTTCACCGTCCCCTGCGCGTGTAGGCACGCAGCGACAGCGGGACGAACACCGCCAGCAGTGCGGCCGACCAGAGCAGGACGGCGGCCACCGGGTGCGCGAGTGGCCAGGCCAGGTTTCCGGACGGGGCGCCCGGGTTGCCGAACAGCTCCCGTGAGGCGGCGGTGAGCGCGCTCACCGGGTTCCAGTCGGCCAGGAAGCGCAGCCAGCCCGGCATGCCGCCGGTCGGGACGAACGCGTTCGACAGCATCGTGAACGGCAGGCCCAGCGGCACCATCGCGTCGGCGACCTGCTCGTTCTTCACCGCCAGGCCCACATAGACGCCCACCCAGCTCAGCGCGTACCGCAGCACGATCATCAGCAGGAACGCCTGGGCCGTGGGGATCAGGCCGAGGTGCGGCTGCCAGCCCACCAGCAGGCCGGCGCCCACCATGATGGCCAGCATCAGCAGGCCGGTCAGCAGGTCCGCGCCGGTCTGCCCGAACGGCACCGCCAGGCGCGCCATCGGCATGGAGCGGAACCGGTCCATCACGCCGCGGGAGGCGTCGGTGGCCGTCCGCGTCATGACCCCCAACCACGCCGAGAAGGTCACCATCGAGAACAGCCCGGGCATGAGGTACTCGCGGTAGTCGCCGCCGGGCACCTGGATCGCGCTGCCGAAGACGTACCCGAACAGCACGACCATGACGGCCGGGAAGATCAGCGCGGCGATGAGTTCGCCGGGATCGTGTCGCAGCCGTCCCAGCTCGCGGCCGACCAGGGTCAGCCCGTCGGTGAACGTCCAGCGCAGGTGGCGGGTGAGAGGCGGGCTGAGGGTGGTCATCGGACGGATTCCTTCCGGTCGGTGAGACGCAGGAACACCTCGTCGAGGGTGGGGCGGCGCAGCCGCACGTCGGCCGCGGCGACCCCGGCGCGGTCGAGGGCACGGACGATGTCGGCGAGCCGGAGACCGCCGCCGGGCAGGGCGACGCTGAGCCGGTCGGCGCCCGTCGTCGCCGGCTCGGCTCCGGCCAGGGCGTTCAGCACGGTCGCCGCCGGAGGCAGCGCGGCGGGGTCCTCGAGGACGACGTCGAGGCGGTCCCCGATCGTGGCCTTCAGCTCGTCGGGAGTACCCGTGGCGATCACCTTGCCCTGGTCGATGACGGTGATGTCGTCGGCCAGCTGATCGGCCTCGTCCAGGTACTGCGTGGTGAGCAGCACCGTGGTGCCGTCCGCGACCAGCTCGCGGACGCTGTTCCAGATCTCGCCTCGGCTGCGCGGGTCCAGGCCGGTGGTGGGCTCGTCCAGGAAGAGCACCTCGGGGCGCAGGATGAGGCTGGTGATCAGGTCGAGGCGGCGTCGCATGCCGCCGGAGTAGCCGGCGACCTGGCGATCGGCGGCGTCCATCAGGCCGAAGCGTTCGAGCAGCTCGTCGGCCCGCCGGTGCGCCTCGCGCCGGGACAGGTGGTAGAGGCGCCCGAACATGCGCAGGTTGCCGCGGCCGGTGAGCTTGTCGTCCACGGCGGCGTACTGGCCCGCGAGCCCGATCCTGGCGCGCACCTGGCCGGCGTCGCGGACGACGTCGTATCCGGCGATGCGGGCGTGGCCGGCGTCGGGATCGGACAGGGTTGCCAGGATGCGCACCGCGGTGGTCTTGCCCGCACCGTTCGGGCCCAGCACGCCGCAGACCGTCCCTCGCGGGACGCTCAGGTCCAGGCCGCGAAGCGCGTGGGTGTCGCCGAAGGACTTGTGCAGCCCCTCGGCGACCATGATCGGATCCGCCATGTTCCCTCCACTGGGTACGTTGTACGCGGTCATGGCGGCCAGACTAGGCGACTGGGTACTATGTACGCAACCAGGAGGGGTGGAACGGTGACCGACGCCGAGTACGTGAACATCTGGATGCGGCCCGAGCGCCCGGCCTATGGGCCGAAACCGGCCTACAGTCGTGCGCAGATCACCGACGCGGCGATCCGCATCGCCGACGCCGAAGGGCTGGAGGCCGCCACCATGCGGCGGATCGCCGCCGAGATCGGCGCGGGCGCGATGTCCCTCTACCGCTACGTCCCCAGCCGCGACGACCTCATCGAGCTCATCACCGACCGGCTGCAGGGCGAGATCGACCTCGAGGGCATGCCCTCCGGCGACTGGCGCGCGGACCTGACGCGCTACGCCGACGGGGTGCGGGCGATGTGGCTGCGGCACCCGTGGATCGCCACCGTGCACCGGGCACTGCCCAGCTACGGCCCCAACCAGCTGCTCGTGATCGAACGGGTGATGGGCGCCCTCGACGCCCACGTCTCCATCGACGAGAACTTCGGCCTCATGGCCCTGCTGACCGGCTACGTCGAGAGCGCCGTCCGCGAGGAGATCGGCTGGGCCGAGGAGGTCCGCCGCAGCGGGCTCAGCGAGCCGGAGTGGATGGCGCGGAGCGCCCCGCGCGTCGAGCAGCTGATGAAGAGCGGGGAGTACCCGATCTTCACCAAGATCGTGGTGCAGGCGCGCCGGCCGCACCAGAGCCGCGACGAGCAGTTCCGGCACGGGCTGGAGCGCGTCCTCGACTGCATCGCCGCGGCCCTCCCGCAGGCGGCCGAGCCTCCGGCGCCGCACCGAAAGAGGCGGAAAGACCGCGACGATTAGCACTGGCCGGCGACGTCGTGCTCCCCGACGGCGCGTCTTTGACGTACGGGTTGGCACGGCATGGCCGGTTGCCGAACGAGCGCGGGGTGGGCAGGACGGTGCCGGTCGGCGGCGACGGCGTGGTCGACACTGCGATGCCGCCCAGGCCGTCGGCAAGTCGCCGTGGACGTCGAGGCGCTGGGCGTGGACCTGCTCACCGTGGTCGGGCACAAGATGTACGCGTCCCGGGGCATCGCCGCGCTGTACGTTCGCGACGGCGTGGCCTTGGAGCCGGTCCTCTACGGCAACAGCCAGGAGCGCGGGCTGCGCGGCGGAGGAAACGCAGTCAACAGTTGGCGGGTGGGGTCGTAGCGGACTGTCGGCGTTCCGGCGACAACGAGGTTCGCCCGCTCCCACGGCCGGTGATCGGCCATGAAGGGGATCTCCTGCTGCATCCATTCGTCCCAGAAGTCACGTGCGGCCTGAGCGTCGCCTTCACGGGTCATGCAGCGGCGCTTGGCTTCGGCGAGGTCTGCCTGTACCCAGACGACGGCGTCGACCAGGTGCATCAGTTCACGGCGGGCGGCGCCGGTGCCTTCCACGATGACCATGTGCCGGCCGGCGGGCACGTCGATGGCTCCGGCGCGGCCTCGTTGCGCCCAGGCGTCCGGTCGGTAGGCCACCGCCTCGCCGCGGTGCAGCGGATCGAGGACACCCTCGACGAGCACGTCGCTCCAGCCGAAGAAGGAGTGGTGCCACGCTACGTCGTCGGTGTGTACCACGGCAGCGCGCGGCATGCCGCCGGCCAGCGTCGCCGCGATGGTGGTCTTGCCGGCACCACCGGGACCGTCGATCGCCACGATCCGCGGCCGGCCCAGCGGGTCACCCGCGGCGTCGACCAGCATCCGCATCACGTCGCCGATCGCCGTCGCCTGCCAGGGGCCGGCTGCCGACTCGCCGGGGTAAAAGGTAGGCTCCATGCGGTCCAATGAGGGAAGACGCCAGCGAGAACGACGGTGACGGCTCCGGCCAGGGCGAAGGTCCCTGCTCACCTTCACCACACCGTGATCGTTCTCGGCGGTCAACCGCTTTGCCCGAAGTGCCCAGGCCGACAAAGGCCGCTGACCCTCACCCTCCCACGACATCCCAGCAGCGATCAACTCTCCCGGCCGACCGGCGAGGGCACGATCTTGGGGCAGGACTCGAGGTCCAGTAGCCATGAGTGCTCACCCGCTGGCGGCTGTCAGGCACGAGTCCGCAGGCGTTGCAATGGACGACTCGTCAAGACCGATTAGCAGCTCTGCCCGATGGTCGTCACTGCTGGTGTCTTGGGCCAGGACTTCGGCCGGGGTCCCGGCAGCTTGGGCTGACCCCCGCTGTTCTGGCAGCACGTCCAGTCCTACGGCGAGGTACGGCTGGACGTGGCCAAGCGTCTGCCGCTGGGCGGCGGCGAGGGTGCCGCCCAGCGGCGCGAACCGGAGTAGCCCAGATCCTGCGGCTCTTCCGATGTGGGCGGGCCGGTGCGACCTGCGCCGTCCGGCCGACCGTGGACGTTTTGCAGCAACACCGCGCCGGGCGCCATGGCGTCGCCGACCGTGCGTGTAAATAAACTTTGACACGGTGTCCGCGGCGCTTTACATTGGTTGATGTCAGCTTTGTTTTACATGAGGAGCGGGCATGGCCTTCGAGGAGAAGCGCGCCTGGGTGATGATCTTGGTTTCCGTCGGCGCGTACACGCTCTACGTGGCGACCGTCCTGGGCCGGGCCGGCGACGGCCCGCTCGCCGACATCTCCTACGCGGGAACTCTGCTGTGGACCATCGGTGGCGCCATCGTCGCCGCGATCGTGGCCCACATCGCGATGGCCATCGCGGGCGGCCACGGCGCCGACCGCGCTGACGAGCGCGACCGTGAGATCAACCAGGTCAGTGAGCGCATCGGGCAGTCGCTCGTCGTCATCGGCGCGCTCGCCGCACTGGTCATGGCCATCGCCGAGCTGCGCCACTTCTGGATCGCCAACGCCGTCTACCTGGCGTTCGTGCTGTCCTCGGTGCTCAGCTCGGTTGCCAAGATCATGGCGTACCGCAAGGGCGGCTTCCAGACGTGGTGAAGCCGACGCAGGTCACCAACGCGATCCGGGCCCTGCGGTTCGCGCACGACGAGATGACCCAGGCCGAGCTGGCCGACCGGGTCGGCGTCACCCGCCAGACCATCATCGCGATCGAACAGGGTCGCTACTCCCCCTCGCTGGAGATGGCGTTCCGCATCGCCCGGGTGTTCCGGGTCGGACTCGACGACGTCTTCCAGTACCCCGACACCGAAGGAGACCCCTCATGAGGGCGATCGTCCAGGACGAGTACGGCCCACCGCACGCGCTGAGCCTCGGTGAGGTCCCGACCCCGACGCCCGGCGCCGACGATGTGCTGATCCGGGTGCACGCGGCCGGCGTCGACTACGGCGTGTGGCACGTCATGACCGGGCTGCCGCTCATCGGCCGCCTCGGCTTCGGCCTGCGCCGGCCCCGCAACCGCGTGCCGGGCATGGACGTGGCCGGCGTCGTGGAGTCCGTCGGCGCCAACGTGACCGCGTTTCACCCCGGCGACGAGGTGTACGGCGCGGCGACCGGCGCGTACGCGCAGTTCGCGCTCGCCCGCCCGGGCAAGCTCGCCCGCAAGCCCGCCAACCTGAGCTTCACCGAAGCGGCGGCCGTACCCACGTCAGGGGTGACCGCGTTGCGGGCCGTCGGCCAGGTCACCGCCGGCGAGAAGGCGCTGGTCATCGGCGCCGGCGGCGGAGTGGGCAGCTTCGCGACGCAACTCGCGGTCGCCGGCGGCGCCCACGTCACCGCCGTGTGCAGCACAGCCAAGGCCGACCTCGTCCGGTCGCTGGGCGCCCAGGCCGTCATCGACTACACGCGCGAGCCGCTCACCGGGACGTACGACCTGATCATCGACATCGCGGGCATCCGGCCGCTGGCCCTCCTGCGCGGGCTGCTCACCGAGCGCGGCCGGCTCGTCATCGTCGGCGGCGAGGGCGGCGGTCGGTGGTTCGGCGGGCTCGGCCGGCTGCTGGCCGCCCGGCTGATCACCCCGTTCACGCGCCAGCGCCTGGACCCGGTGATCGCGCTGACCCGCACCGCCGACCTGGACGCGCTACGCGACCTCATCGAGGCCGGGGCCGTGCGACCGGCCGTCGGGCGCACGTACTCCCTGGCGGAGGCCTCCACCGCGGTGGGTGACCTGGCGGCGGGCAACGCGCCCGGAAAGCTCGTCATCACGGTTGATTGACCCCGGGGGCGCCGGGATCAATAGCCTGCGGCGAGTCTTGGCAGAGAGGTGCGTCCGATGACGGTCGACAGCCCCGAGGTGAAGGCCGATAGTCGGTCGCGAGGGCGCCGGGAACGCACCGGTTGGTACATGTACGACTGGGCCAGCAGCGCCTTCTCGACGACCGTCATCTCCGTGTTCCTGGGGCCGTACCCCTCGCCTCCGCCCGCAGGCCACGCCCATAGCCTCGGTGTCAGCGAACCGGTGCCTGCTCTACAGGATGGACGGCCGGCATGGGCCTCACCCGCTGGAGTACAGGCGGCGCCGGTGTCCGTTCCTCGCGTGATGGAGATCATCGCCGTGTCCCACCCGCCGCCCTGCCTCGGCGATCTCGTCGAGCCGGACGCGCAACCTGGCCATCTCGTCCAGGACGAGCCGCAGGCCGTCCTGGTTCTGGTTCTCTGCCGCCGACGTCTGCTGGTAGCGCTTCAGTTCAGGCATCAGATGCTGCTCCACGCCACTGGGAGGCGAAGCGCCTGCTCGGGTCACTCCAACGTTTCATGATCCTTGGAGGCAGTGAAACCGGGCCGCGGGTTCTTCTCCTAACGGTCTGCGTCATGGATGACGACCCACTTGTCGCCGCGCTTGAAGTGAAGCGTTTCGGTGCTGGTGTAGAGGGTGGGAGAGGCCTTGTGGTCGTTGTGGATCCACAGCCGGCCGACCCTTGATGTGGCGAGGTCAAAGATCGCTTCAGCCTTCCGTCCCTGCTTGTCGATCTGACTGATGGTGACGAAGCGATCGGCCACAAGTGACCGAGGGTGATCACCCGGCAGATCCACGGCCTGGCTGCCGTCGCGGCGGGTCGCCTGGTTGCCGCTGAGGCACCAAGTCAGGTCGCATGCCGCCTGCGCGGGATCGTCGAGCCGCTCCCCGGTGCTCAGGTTGAGCAGATTCGTCACGCCTACCCGGCCATCGTTGGGACGTCCCGCCCAGGGCCAGCGGAAGAGGCCCAATCCCTCTGTGCCCGGAGTGAACGACGGCTCGCCGCCCGACACCGGAAGCTGATGGACACCGCCCGATTTGGTCGACGACCAGAAGATCTTGCCGTCCCCGATGGCCAGTTCGACACCGTAGATGCTGTCCCCGTTCACCTTGTCCACATCCAGCTCGGCCGGGAACGACACCACCGTACGGGGATCGCCCCCAGTCACCGGGATGGTCATGATGTGGATATCTCGGTCCACATACTTGAACCAGGCGATCACGCCTTCACCCACCGCCAGTGAGTTCACCGGCGCGATAGGCGAATCGATGGTGGCCAGGTGCTGGAAAGTCTGCGACTCCAGGTTGTAAGTCCATAACGCAGGCGCAGGGTCGTAGCCCTTCTTCGACACGTATCCGAGCAGGGTGCCTGCGTCGGTGAACAGCTTCGGCGTGAAGGCCTCACCGTTCGGGACCTTCCGGGGAACTACCGCGATCACCGAAGGCAGCACCTGCTCCAGCGGCGCAGCAATCCTCTCCACAGTCCGTGACTCCTTGATGCGCGGCGTCGGCCTCGCCGTGACGTTGGGTGGCGACGTGACGGTAGGCCGCGGCTCGGGAGCCTGCCAGACCACGGCTGACGTCACCGAGATCACGAGACCGGTGGCCGCCACGCTCGCCAGCGCGAGGCCGCGGCGTCTGCGCCGAACCCGCGGTACGGCCATCTGGCGCAGCAAATCCGGCGGCATCGCCGGGATCCGCGCCTCCGCGCGGGCGAACGTACGGCGCAACTCCTTCTCAACATCGTTCATCGCAGGCTCCTTGGCCGGGTAACGGTGTCGCGCAGTTTGCCCAGAGCGCGGGACGCCTGGCTCCGCACGGTTCCTGGAGAAATGTCGAGCATCTCGGCGATCTCTACATCCGACCGGTCCTCGTAGTAGCGCAGGACAAGGACGGCACGTTGACGCTTGGGCAGTTTGGCCAGCTCGTCCCATAGGTCCAGCGGTGACTCCGCCTCCGATCGCGGCTGTTCGGGCACCTCCCACACCAGGTGTTCACGCCTGCGCCGCCTCCAGAAGGAGATGTGCAGCCGGGCGATCGTGGTCTTCACGTAGCTCTCTGGGTCGTGCTTGCGCTGCACGCGCGGCCACGAGTTCCGCAGTCGCATCACCGCCTCTTGAACCAGATCAGCGGCATCATGCGGATTGCCGGTAAGCATGTAGGCATAGCGGAACAACGCATGACCCCGATTGGCGACGAAGTCGGCTAAGTCCGGTGCGTCATCCACGAAGGAGGATCCTCTCGTTCATCCCGACGGAGACGCACCAGGACCCCTGAAATGTTGCATCACCCGGCAAGATGCTGAAGATGGCAAGGCGCAACCGGCGGACGAGCGGTCACGTCGCCGACGGGTTCCACCTGCCCCGGAGAACATCGTCCCGACCGCCATCAGCTACTTCAAAGGGGAATGCTGATCATCACGCAGTTTCGACCGCCTGCCGGTCGGACCGTCGAACTCGTACCCGATGAGCGACGCGAAGATCTTCCGGAAGACCCCTGCTTCCTCAGCCGTTGGGCACTTTGTACAGGTATTGCTGGTGGTAGCGGTTCGGTTCGCGCTACAAAACAGTTCGGCAAGACTTCAGCCGGCTCGAAGGGCAGCGACCGCCTCGACGAGGCCCGCCGCCTCCAAGGCATCGAGCACGTCATCAACCGTCTCCGGCGGGCTGGTCCGCGAGTCGGCGATCTGCTGCACACAAGCCCATACGACCCTTCCGTCCAGATCGATCTGGTCCAGTACGAAGTCGTCGGGCGACTTCACCTCGATATCCCATGGAGTCAGATAATCGGCGGGGAAGTCCTTGAGGTTGGACGTAACGATAACTTGTGCGCCCACCTTGATCGCCGCAGCCAGCACATGCCGATCATCCGAGTCGGGGAGCTTCAGCCCTTCGATCAGCGGCTCGTACCCTTCGACGAGACAGTCTCGGACAGCGGAGTTCATCAGGCAGCGGAGCTTGCCGAGCTTCTCCGCAGGAATGTCGGGCCGGTTGGCGGCAAGGTTACGCTGCATCTCATCCAGGATCCGGTTGGTCCACTTGGCTTGCACCCGTCCCGTCATGGCAAGGCGAATGAGCAGGTCACGCAGGGCGTTGCCGTACAGCACGTTCGCGTCGTAGACCACTACGAATGTCATCGCTCAGATGCCCAGCTCTTGCCCCAGCGCAGCGAGCTGATCAGCCGACGTCCGGCGCTTGGCATCATCGCGACGCTTGTATTCCTGGAGATCCTCACATTTGATTCGTCGGTGTTTGCCGATCAACCGGAAGGGAATCTCTCCCGTCTCCAGTAGCTTGATCACGTATGGGCGCGAGACGTTCAGCAGGTCAGCCGCCTGCTGTGTCGTCAGCTCGGCATGTGACGGAATGACCGTGACTCCGCGCCCTTCGGCTGCTTGGGCAAGGATGAAGGCGAGCAGACTCACGGCTTCGCGAGGCAGAATCAATGGATCCTCACCCCCGTGCTCACCGGCGACTCGAACGGTCGACTGCTCGGGATACCGCATGAGGTAGTCCTTGATCCGGCGCACTGCGCGACCGGCTACCTCGGCATCGATGCTCCCAGGCTGAACTCGTTTGGCCTGTACGTCTGTCATGGCGAACACCCCCTCTTCGCAGTATCCGCAGCAAACGAAATATACGCAAGCGAAATCGCTAGCAGCTTCGGTCACGATTGGTTCATCAACTGAAGCGCTCCAAGAGGGCAGGGCAGGACGCCAATCCAAGGGCGATACCCGACTTGCCGGACATTTCGGCGGGATGAGCATGGGGTGCGGGAGCGAGGACACCGAGAGCATGAGCCTCTTTGGCGCGGTGATCTCAAAAGTGAAGGTCCGCAAGGCGCAGCATCGCATGCGCGCCAAACAAGATCTTCCAGTGGGCGGCACGCACTCCTTCGGCTGGCAGCCTTACCGTCTCACTCGCCGCCAAGCAGGCCGAATACTATTCGGACTTCCGATCAGCACCGGACAGAGCCGGGCGATCAAGGGCCAGATTCTAGCTATCTCCGCAGGTCTACGCCTCGCCGGACGTCAGGCCGACCGGACAGGCCACGCCGATCCCGCAGTAGCCGTTAATGCTGCGGTGAAGATACTGCTGGTGAAAACGTTCGACGAAGTAGGTGGAGACGGAGGCGGTGATCACACCCAGCAGCGCGATGCGCGGCAACATCAGCCGGTTTTCCGGCGGCGGACTCACCAACGGATTCGGACCGACGCCCAAGTAGTCGAGGTCGGTCAGGTTGCCCAGACTGTCCGGCAGGCGACCGAGATTGGGTGCGGAGAGATCCAAGTGAGTCAGATGCTCACGTTCGGCGCCCTGGATCCGCCGGATCGCTTCCTCGGAAACGGCAGGCGCGGCGGCCCCAGATCGAGCGGCGAAACATGGCCCGCGAGCGCTATTCGCCTCACACCCGAACATGCCAAAGGCGCGAGCCGTACGGCCCGCGCCCTGGCGTCCCCCGGGGTTGGGCAGCCCGGCCTCAGTAGTAGCCGGTGATGGTCGCCGAGGTGAAGGTACGCTTGGCTCCGTTGCGGGGATCGACCAGGACGATCCGGCCGAACAGTTCGTCGATGTAGCCGTCGAAGTACCCGTCGTCCTCGTTGAGGACGCTGAAGGGCACGGTGATGTCGAACTCAGCCGAGAGCCCCGCGTCGCCCGCCGCGCTCCAGGTGACCGGGACCGACACCAGACTGTTGTTGAAGGCCGGGTCCGCGCCGATGACCTTGGCGGAGAGCTCCTCGCCGGGAGCGTCGATGATGGCCTGAGCGTCGGCGCGGCTCATGTGGATGTCGATGCCCAGATGCGCGGCGACGTTGCCGTCGTCAAGCCGGTCAAGGCTGAAGCAGATCACATGGGTACTGGCACTCGTGCACTTGACCTGCGGGTTCGGCTCGGCCATAGCGGGGCCCGCCGCAATGGCGAGGGCCGCGGCTGCCAGGGCCGAGACGACGGCCAGCTTCCGGCTGGCCCGTCCGACCCGCGAACGGGGATCTGAGGTGTTCATGAGGATTCCTTGGCGGGATGTCGTGTTCCGGTGTTCGCGGCCGGACGGCCGCGAACTAGACGTTCATAGCCGAGGCTGGTTGCCGCCCAGTTGCGAGGCGCTTCAGCGCGTGCCAAGTGAGACGCCCCGACCAGTGCCTGATCAGACACCCCACCCCCAGGCTGGTAGTGGCCGACCGGACCTGGTGGTACACGGCCAAGATCTGGTGATGGGCGGCCACCGACTCTGGTGGCTGGTGGCCATACTCTTGGGCAGCGTCAGGAGCGCCTCCATGCCGGCCGCGCGACACCGTCCAGAAACGTCTATCCAGAAAACGCTGCGACACAGCGTGCTCGCACACGAGCCGGCCCGCTCGGCAGCACCCCCGGGCAGCGACACGCGTGAGCGGGCCGTACAGACGAGGTCTGTTAATCACGACATAGCATGACCTGATGGGCATTTCCCGGCTCTCCACGGATGCGCGGCAGCGGCGCAGTTCCGAGATGCGCGCATTCCTCCGGTCGCGGCGAGCCCGCGTGACGCCCGCTGACGTGGGCATGCCGGCAGGCGAGGGCCGCCGTACGCCCGGGCTGCGGCGGGAGGAGGTGGCGGTGCTCGCCGGTGTAGGAGTGTCCTGGTACACCTGGCTCGAGCAGGGACGCGACATCAACGTCTCCGCCGACGTCCTGGACGCCATCGCCAGGGTGCTGCGCCTGGAGCCCGCCGAGCGCGAGCACCTGTACCTCCTCGCCGGTCTCAATCCGCCGCAGGCGGCGCCGTCCGAAGGCCGGGTCCCCGATGCCGTGCGGCGGCTACTGGAGGGCTGGCTGCCGCGGCCCGCGTACGTCATCGACCGGCACTGGAACGTCCTCGCGGTCAACCGCGCGGCGGAGATCGTGTTCCAGTGCAACGAGTACGACCACAACTGCCTGGTCAGCTTCTTCACCAACGCCCGCTACCGTGCGGCAGTCGTGGACTGGCACGACGCGGCTCGAGCGATGATCGGCCTGTTCCGGGCGGACGCCGCCCGCTACCCGGACGATCCCGAGTTCGGCCGCCTGGCCGCGGACCTGTGCGCCGCGAGCCCCGCCTTCGCCGAGATCTGGGCGGAACTCCCCGTGGGCGGTCCCACCCACGGCACCAAGGCTTTGGAGATTCCCGGCCTGGGCACGCTGACTTTCGAGGCCACCACCCTGCCGCTGCCCGAACTGCCCGGCCACCGCCTGTCGCTGCACACCCCCGCACCCGGGACGGGAACGAAGGCTCTGCTGGAGCGCTTGGTGGTGGTGTCAGACCCAGGTTCAGCCAACACTGCCGCGTAGGCGCGCGCCGCTCGAGGATCGTCGGTATGAAGCGATTCACGAACAGAACAGTTTTGATCACCGGCGGCACCAGCGGCATCGGGTTCGCGACGGCGCGCAGGCTTCTCGACGAGGGCGCGTACGTCGTCATCACCGGCCGCGACCAGGCCCGCCTCGACACCGCGGCAGAACGCCTGGGCGCCGAGCGAGTCCTGCCCGTCCGCGCGGACGTCAGCGTTGACGCCGACCTCGATCTCCTCGTGCGGCGCATCGAGACCTGGCGCGGCGCCCTCGACGCGGTCTTCGCCAATGCCGGAATTGCGGACTTCAGCCCAGAGTTCACCCCGAAGGACTTCGACCACACCGTCGGAATCAACTTCAAGGGTGTGTTCTTTACGATCCAGAAGGCGCTGCCGCTGATGGGTGACGGAGGCGCCGTCGTCATCAACGCCTCCTGGACCCTGCACCGCGGCCTCCCGGTCGCCTCGATCTACGCCGCCAGCAAGGCTGCCGTGCACAATCTGGCCCGCACGCTCGGCACCGACCTCGCACCGCGTGGCATCCGCGTCAACTCCGTCAGCCCCGGCTACATCGAGACCGAGATGTACCGGTCCGCCATCGACCCCGACGCGGAGACCCGCATCATCGCGGAGGTGCCGCTCGGCTCGCTCGGCCACCCGGACGATGTCGCCGCTGCCGTCGCCTTCCTGGCCTCGGACGACGCGTCGTACATCACCGGTCAGGACCTCGTCATCGACGGCGGCCTGGTGGGCGCGGCGCCCCTCGGGCTGCGCCTTTGACAGCCAAACAACAGCCGCCGTTGAAGCCTTCGACCTTGTTGTGACCGCGGTGATGCGCCGCCGCAGGGAGCTGGAGCCGAGTCTGCGGAGCAGGTGACGGAGTTGAGTCGGCCCTCACGGATGGAGATCGCCACCCGCTGAAAGCACTTCAGCGAGCGTCAGCGTCAGCAGGTGCTCATCGGTGTCGGTCCTCTCCCGCGCCCACGCGAGCTCCTCCTACGAGGGGGTCAGGTACGCCTGGCGTGACGTGATCCGCTCGACCGGGGACCAGCAGGAGCATGGCGAGCACCAGCGGACCGCAGCGTACAGCCGGTCTCGGGGCCGAGGGGTTGAAGGTGTGGGTCGTTCATTGTCAACGGACCACGATGGGTGCCGAATGCGCGCGCGCGTTGTCCGCCGCATGTCTCGGCTTGTCGACGGCTGCCACCGTCGGTTGCGGCCGTGACACGACCATGACACGGCGCGGATGAGGCGGAGACACGGCTGGCCGACAGTGGACGGGGTCGGCCGGCGGGCCAGTTACGGAGCGCGCTGCGGATGTTCGACGCGCTCGGCTGCGCCGGGCTCGCCCGCATCGACTTCTTCCTCACCGACCACGGACCCGTCCTCAACGAAGTCAACACCATGCCCGGAATGACCGCCGAATCCCAGGTACCCAGAATGTTCGCCGCAGCCGGACTGCCCTACCAGCAACTGGTCACGCGCCTCGTCGAGGCCGCCACCGTGCCAGCACCCACCAGCCCGGGAACTGAGCGTGTGCCGCCATGACCCGGCCGCCGACAAGGCTGGGCAGACGTCGCCAATCACAGCCGGGAGCAAGACCTGGTGTTGCCCTTCGTCGACCGCGTACGGCGGATCACCGCCCGCGCATGGAAAGGAACGATCAACATGATCGAATTCAATGTCAACCGGCGCAGACTGATGGGATACACGGGCGCGGCAGCCCTGGCCGGGGTGATGGGCTCGTTACTGGGCGCCGGGACGGGCAACGTCGACGCCGCCCCCGCGCCCGAGCTGTCCGGACACGGCCAGATCCCGCCCGACACCCGGCCCGGCGGCGCCTACGACCGGTACGTGGCGGACCTCGCCGCACAGGACAAGTTCTCCGGTGTGGTGCTACTGGCGCACCGGGGCCGGACCGTGCTGTCACGCAGCTACGGCTGGGCCGACAAGGAAAGGCGGATCCGCAACCACGAGGACGTCGCGTTCAACCTCTCCTCGGCAGGTGGGCCGTTCCTCCCGGTGGCCGTCCTGCAGCTGTTGCAGCAGGGCAGGCTGACGCTGTCGGACACGGTCGGCACCCACCTGGACGGCATCGCCGACGACATCGCCGAGCAGGTGAACATTTTCCACCTGCTTACCGGCACCTCCGGGATAGACGCCCCGAGGCCGGACGTGCAACGCGTCTTCCACAGCCGTGAAGAGGTGCACGAGTACAACCAGCAGTGGGCCCGGCAGGCGACGCTGGTGGCAGTCCCCGGCTCGAGCGGCGCCGCCAACGGCCACACTGCCGGCGGTGGCGCCGCCGGCGCCATGGCCGAGCAGATCATCGAAGCCGTGACCGGTACGACGTTCTGGGACTACATGCACGAACACGTCTTCGGACGCGCCGGCATGACCGGCTCCGCCTACTACACCAGGGACCAGTGGCTCGCCGACGAGCACATCGCGCACCCCTACATGCGCCAGCCCGACGGCAACCGGGTGGACGCCGTCCGCAACCTGGACAGGGACAGCCTGAGCCAGCAGGGACCAGGCGAGAATCCGGGCCGCAGCTTCATCGGCGACGTCTTCGCCACCGCGCCGGACCTGGTCCGGTTCGCGAAAGCGGTGCGCGACGCCACAGTGCTGGACCGGCCCTACGCCGACTTGTACACCGGGGCCAACCGCCCCGGCCGCAAACCCACGTCGTTCCACGCGTACTCGGGTGTGCTCCACATCATCAACGGCAGCCAGTGGGTGTCCGGGCGCGGCGGCGGCAGCGGTGGCGTCAGCACCAACTGGAACGTCTACCTGGACGCCGATTGGGTCGGCGTCGTCCTCAGCAACTACGACGACCTCCAGGAGTTCACGGCGATCCTCGGCCGGGAGCAGCAGGCCATCATCGGCCAGGGCTGACGCGCGGCCACGGCCTGGCCGACCTGAAGAGCAGGGGGCCCGGCCCAGGCCGGCGTCCAGCGCCCGCCGGCTGGCGGCCCCTGCCGTCTCGGGGCAGGCGACCATGAGGCCGCACCTACGGTGAAGGACGGTGAACGCGGCCTCGCGGATGACCACGCGGGCGCTGGCCGCGCTCACCCAAGAACGACCCCGCCTTCCAGCCTGGCTTCGCAGACGCCGACACCTCCATAACCGGCGCCATCTACTTGAACGGCTGGTACGGCACCTACTTCGGCAGCCAGGCCCCGAGTCCTCGCCGCTGGCCCACATCGCACCGGGCGCACCGCCGTTCCTCGTGGCCCATGGCGATCTCGACCAGCAGGTGCCCGCGGCCGATGCCCGGCACTTCGCCGACCGGCTACGCCAGACCTCGGCCTCCCCCGTCGTCTACGCCGAGCTGCGCGGCGGGAACCACGCCTTCGACCTGTACCACTCGGTCCGCTTCGAGGCGGTCATCGACGCGATCGAAGGCTTCACCGCCTGGGTGAGATCGCGCGACCATTACCCGAAATACCGGGATAAGGCGGACCTGTTGGAGCGGTTCGGGCTGAGTGACCTGGCCAAGCGGCAGATCGGCGGGCTGTCCGGCGGGCAGAAGCGCCGCCTGGCGGTGTCGCCGGCCTTCGCCGGCAACCCGCACGTGGTCTTCCTCGACGAGCCCACCACCGGGCTTGACGTGGAAGCCAGGCGAATCCTGTGGGAGGTGATCAGAGCTTCCACGCCGACGGCGGCACAGCGGTGCTGACAGCCTCATCCTCACCCGCTACCAGTTCCTGGAACAGCTGCGCGTCCCGATCGGGCTGGTGGCAGGCGCGGTCTTCCCAGCGGCCGCGATGCTGGCGTTCGTGGTGCCCTTCACCGGCACCGATCCGGCGAGTGCCCCGCTTCGCCTGCCGCATCCTGACCACGATGGCCGGCATGCTGCTGTCGGTGGTGCCGGTCCTGCTCATCTCGGCGTTCCTCACCGCCGCCGCCATCTCCCCGCTCCGCCTGGCGCTGGGCATCGGCGCGCTGCTGGTGGGCTCCGTGCCGTTCATGCTGATGGGCTTGTTCATCGGGTACGCGGTGTCGTCCAAGGCGGCGATCGCGGTGTCGCAGGTGGCGTACTTCCCGATCGCGGCGCTGGGCGGACTGCTGATGCCGCAGGAGATCATGCCGCGTTTCGTGCAGTCCCTGGCGCCGTTCGTGCCCAGCCGGGGCGCGATCGAACTCATGTGGGCCGCGGTGGCGGGCCGCACCCCCTCCCCGTCTCCCTGGGGCGGCGCTGTCAGGTCGTCGCCGGTCTTCTGAGGATTTCGAACACGGCCAGATAGTTGTTGCCGCCGTAGCCCTCGGCGATCGCCTGTTCGGCGACCTCCTGCATCAGCCGTGGCTGGTCGGAGTGGACTCCCTGTTCCACGCTGGTGCGGGTGATGTGCTGCAGCGCGTTCAGGTTCATCTCCATCGTGCCCACGTCGCCCGGGTAGTCGCCCTTGTCCAGGTCGGACGCCTGCTCGACAAGACTCGCGTCCATCACCACCGTGGGCATGAACCAGTTGACGGCGAGATCGGCGAACTCGGTCGCGGGCACGCCCGCCGAGGCGACCAGGGCGGTGGCGTGCAGGAATCCGTTCATGGTCGCGTACATCAGGTCCAGCAGCGCCGCGTTGTACAGCACCGCCACGCCGGGATCCGCGCCGAGCCAGCGGGGGTCGCCGAGGCAGGCCAGCGTCGGCTGGAGCCGCTCGAAGACGTCCTGAGGGCCGCTGTAGAGCAGGACGGAGCCGGGCTGCCCGACGAGAGGCGGCGGCACCATGATCGCGCCGTCAAGGTAAGCGATCTCGTGCGCGGCCGCCCACTCGGCCGCCGCGCGTGCCTGCGCGGGCGTACCCGAGTTGAGGTTCACCAGCACCCGGCCCCGCAGAGCATCACCGGTGGGGACCAGGAGTTCGTGCATGGTTTCGTAGTCTTTGAGGCACATGATCGTGACCGGGCTTGCGGACACCGCCTCGGCGACGGTCGCCGCGCGGCGCGCGCCCTCGGCGACGAGCGCGTCGCCCTTTTCGGCGGTGCGGTTCCAGATCGTCAAGGGGTGTCCGTGGGTCAAAAGTGCCCGGGCCAGTGCCAGGCCCATCGGGCCCAGGCCGATGACGGTGATCGGTGTGCGGTTCTGGCCGGAGAAAAGCGAGTTCGTCATGAGGGATAGGTTGGACCCTCACATGGACGTGAGAGTCAAGCCGGATGGGGTGGTGATTTCATGCGG
Source organism: Nonomuraea sp. LPB2021202275-12-8 (assembly GCF_037044575.1). NCBI lineage: Bacteria > Bacillati > Actinomycetota > Actinomycetes > Streptosporangiales > Streptosporangiaceae > Nonomuraea > Nonomuraea sp. LPB2021202275-12-8. The sequence goes on from NZ_JBAHWD010000039.1 coordinate 52,865, forward strand.
ATAGGCCAGCTGTCCCGACGCACGGGGGCCAGCGTGCGCTCGTTGCGGTACTACGAGGAGCAGGGCTTGCTGCAGCCGGTACGGCTGCCCAGCGGCTACCGCGAGTACGGCGAAGGGGATGTCAGCATCGTGCGGGGCATCCGCCTCATGCTCGCCGCCGGACTGAACAGCGCCACGATCGCCGAACTGCTGCCCTGCATGGCCGACGACGGCCAGACGCTGACGCCGGCCTGCTCCGGCATGCTTCCTGACCTGCACCGGGAACGTGAACGGCTCAGCGGCGCGGTGGCCGAGCTCCTCACCGCGCGCGATGCCCTGGACACTCTCATCGAGGCCACCGCGCCGCTCGAGCCCGCCGATCCGGCAGCGTGCCAAGCTTTGGCGACTCACCCCTCCACCTGACCTATCGAGAGGCGTTCCGACCCACACCGGTGGTATCGCCACGGCGGCCGCCGACTCGGCGGTGACACGGAGGAGGCCGTGCCACCGGGGAACAAGGAACGTCACCATCAGGCCCCACCGGAATGACAACTCGCGACAGCATCGACAGGCGATCATGCCGTCAGAGTTTCGCGCCGTCCGGCCGCGACCTCAGCTGCGCGTGCGGAGCAGCATGACCAGCCCGGCGATGAACGACCCGAGCAGGACCGGGGACAGGACCGCGAGGCCGCCCCACACGACGAGGCCGAGATAGCCGAGCGCGGACGAACTGGACGTCGAATCGGCGTCAGCGGCGGCGAACAGCCCCAGGCCGAGAACGACACCGATCACCGTGAGGGCGATCGGAGTCCACAGGAGCATGTGGGCCCACACGCGGTACCTCCGGCTGTAGACACGCCGGGCCGGCCGCACGTTCGGCTGTGGGGGATACCCGACGGAATCACTCATGCCCCATTTGTACCAGCCCGCGTGGCCCCGCAGCGCAGGGCCGGCCGTGGCGTGCAGGTAGAGGTTCGGCGCGTGGGGATCCAGACAGCAAGGAGGAGAAGGTGTTCACATTCGTGGAGCACTGAGGTTGGCCGATGAGGTGGAGCCGCGTGTCCTGTCCGGAGCCTTACTCGCCCCTGACGGCGGCGAAATGCACTCGCTCGTTCCACCGGGGGCCCGCTAGTGTCGCGCGGATGAGCAACGTTTCTCTGCCTCTGCTCTGGCTGTCGGGGCCTACGGGTGTCGGGAAGTCCACGGTTGGCTGGGAGGTGTTTGCGCGGCTGAGTCGTGCCGGCGTCAAGACGGCGTTCGTCGACGCTGACCAGATCAGCCTGTGCTATCCCATGCCAGAGGGCGTGACGCATCGCCTCCGCGCGCGGAATCTGGCTGCGATGTGGCCGAATTTCCTGCAGGAAGGGGTGCAATGCCTGGTCCTTGCGGGCTTCGTTGACACTCCCGAGGAGGTTCGCGAGTACACCGCCCTTCTTCCTGATGCCACGTTCACCGTGTGCCGACTGCGCGTCGATAGCGCTGAGCTCAAGGAACGGTTTCTCGCGCGGGGATGGCGTCCGGATCTGGTAGAGGAGGCGGTCGTTGAAGCGGAAGCCCTGGAACGCAGTGAATACGCCGACGTGTGCGTGGATACGGGCGGCTTGGTGGTGTCTGAGGCGGCCCGGCTGGTCTGTGAGCGTGTGGGGGGATGGCCGGGTGTCCTCCCCGGCCCGACATTCCACAGTGTCGTTGACCGGCAGGAGCACCCGACCTCGGCGGATCCCGCTTCCGTGCCGGTACCCGTGCTGTGGCTGTGCGGTGCTACGGCGGTTGGGAAGTCGACGATCGGCTACGAGATCTTCATGCAGGTCTACCGGACCGGCGTGCGGGCCGCCTATGTCGATGTGAAGCAGATCGGTGCGCTGCGTCCTGTCCCGGACGACGACGTGGACAGCCATCGCCTCAAGGCCCGCAACCTCGCGGCCATCTGGGCAGGGCACCGCGCGGCGGGTGCCCGGTGCCTGGTCGTCTCCGGGGAGGCCGACTCCGACGACGTTGTCCGCGGCTACGCCGAGTTGCTGCCCGGAACGGCCTTGACCGTGTGCCGCTTGCATGCGGGGCCAGAAACCCTGGCCGAGCGCGTCGCGCGGCGTGGCCGGGGAGGCGGGCCGGCCCTACCGGGTGATGAACTGAAGGGGCTGAACTCGGACAGCCTGCACCGTATCGCCGAACGAGCGGCGTTCGAGGCCAAGACGCTCAACAGCGCCGGGGCAGGTGATCTGCGCGTTGACACCGACGGCCGGTCGGCGGAAGAGGTGGCCGCGGACGTACGGGCTCGCGGCGGCAACTGGCCGAATCTCTCCCCCTGAACGCAGTCCTCCCGAGCAGAGGAGCGCGGCCGCCGATCGCCGACGAGGTCGGAGAGGTCGGAGAGGTCGGAGCTGCGCTCACCCGGTGCGCGACGAAGCGGTGGGCAGCCCCGAGCGGCCGCCGCGTGCAGTCCCCCTCATTCCCGCGCAGCCCCCTCGTCGACGAATGTCTCATCCGGGATCAGTCCCTCAGGCGTCCGCCTCGCCAGCGTGAAGTCGATCTCGAAGGAGCGGTTCCAGGGAAACGCGACATCCCCGATCGACCAGTCCGGGTCGAACCCGCGCAAGATCGACGCGAGCCTCTGGCCTACCGCGTCGGCATCCGTGTCGGTGGCCCGGACCATGGCCTGATAGCCGTAGTCCTCGGTGAGGCGGTGCAGAAGGAGGCGCCGGGCGGCCGTCCGGTCGAGGGTATTCTCCCTGCTGCCGATGACGGTCGCCACGGCGGCGGCCACCACCGAGCCGATCGTGTTGCCTGCGGTGTTCCAGCCGCCGTACGCGACCAGGCCGTCGACGAGGCCCTCAGCCCGCAGCGCCGTCACCAGTTCCGGGTCGCCGCCGTTGGCGTGACGGATGTCCGCCAGGGCGACCGGGGCGCCGGCCTCGCGCACGGCCCGGATCGTCGCGGCGACCGCCGCGGCGTCCGGGACGGGCTGGGTGCCGAGCCAGTCGGTCCGCCGCGGGTCGGGGGTGTGAAGGATCAAGACGACGTCGGCGTCCTCGCCGTCCTCGGCCACACGGGCGCCCGCTGCGAGGATCTGGCGGCGGGCGCCTTCGGCGGCGGGCAGGTTCTCGTAGGGGGCGACGGCGTCCAACCCGGCCGGGTCACCGCCGGCCACGCGGATGCGGATCGTCCGGCCGTGCTGTGCCGCCAGCGCCCGGGCGACGAGCACCGCGCCGACCTCGTCGGCGCCTGGGTACATCAGCAGCGTGCCCGCCGGATCGAGCGACCGCGCCCAGTGCCGCAGCCAGCTCTGCTCGACCGAGCCCGCCGAGTGGACGGCCGTGTCGTCGGCGGTGATGAGCAGCGGATCGACGGCACCTTCCGCGAGGAGCTTGAGTGCTTCCAGGTTGACGACGTGGTTGCGCAGGCGGCGCGACTCGAAGTCGGACCTGATCTCGGCGGGGATCCGGCCGGTACGCTCGTCGGCGGGAGGCTCGTCACCCGTCAGGTCGGCCAGGTGCAGACGATGGAGCAGTCCGCCGTACGCGTGCAGCTCACGGCCGAACCGCGGCCAGTACGAAGGCTCCTCGTCGCCGTGATAGCTGTCACTGGCCCTGGTGACCAACGAGACCGCGGAGACGGGCAGGCCAGGGTGGGCCTGCCGGAGCCTGCGCAGCACGTTGAGCCTCTCGAGGACCGTCAGCGTGTCGTCGGAGGTGGTTCTGGCGGGGATGAGGCCCCCGTACACCAGCATGTCCACGGACACCACGGCCGCGTCCATGCGCTGGTCCAGCAGCCATTGACTGAGGGGTCCGACCTTGCCGGGACTCCGCATGGACGGCAGCAGCCCGGGGTCGGGCAGACTGACCCGCGCGCCGGCGATCGCCGCGACGTCGGTGGGCAGGCGGGTGTTGACCGGGCGTTCGTCGAGGGGCAGCAGAGCGATGTGCATGCGGTGGGACTTCCTACTGAGGGTCGCGGTGGATGGTGAGCTGGTAGGAGTAGCGATCTCCCCGGTAGACGTCCGGCCCCGCGATCGAGCGTGCCTACCGGGAGGAGACCGGACAGGCGCTGCCCCTGGCCGAGATCGGCCGGCTCGGCTCTCACGTGATCACCGACGCGGTCACGCTCCTGGTCCGCGTGCTCGCCGGCGCCGCCGACCTGATCGACTCGGAGCGGGCCTGGAAGCTCTGTCCCGCCTGGAGAACGGATGGTGAAGGGGCGCCGACCGTCTTCGTGGTCGGCGCCCCTGCCCCAAGGCGTTTCTCCGGAACGAAGGCCCTTTGATCAGCCGGATGCCAGCCGGACCACCCGCCCGCTGGCCACGGACCGCTGGGCAGCGGTGACGATCCGAAGAGTGCGCAGGCCGGTGGCGCCGTCCGGCTGCGGTGGCCTCCCGTCGCGGACGGCGCCGAGGAACCGGTCCAGCATGGCCCGGTCGAGGTCCTCACCGAGGGCCAGCCAGGCGGCGCCCTGGCGCAACGTCCCGGACACATGGGCGCCGAACGGGTCGATCTCGACGACGCCTTCGGTACCCACCACCTGCAGAGTGAGTCCGCCCCAGTTGGGGGCGTTGTCGGGATGACTCCACGAGCAGTCGATCGTCGCAACGGCGCCGGACTGGTACGTGATGGTGACGAGACCGCCGGTCTCCGCCCGGACCTGCGGCTTGTCGGCGTGGAGGATCTGGTTGGTGACGGCCCTCACCGCGACCGCCGGCTCGCCGAGCAACTCGTCGATCAGGTCGGCCACGTGCACGACGTGGTCGGCCAGCGCGCCGCCACCGGAGAGCGACGGATCGGTGAACCAAGCGCGCCCGCCGACGGGGATCTTCCCGTTGTTGGTGCCGGTGATGCCCAGGACGGTCCCGATGGCGCCCGAGTCGTACAGTGCCTTGAGCGACGCGAACTCCCGGCTGAACCGCACCGGGTAGGCAGTCATCAGGAAGACGTCCGCGGCCTCGCAGGCGGCGATCATCGCCTCCGCGTCGGCGACGCTCGTGGCGAGCGGCTTCTCGCAGAGCACATGCGCGCCCGCGGCGGCGGCGCTGATGACGAGGTCGCGATGGCGGGCGTTCTCGCTGCAGACGATGACGGCATCGGGCCCCCAGGCCAGCGCCTCGTCGTAGGTGCCGGCATAGGCGACGCCGATCCTGTCGGCGAACGCCCTGCCGCGCAGCTCCCCCGGTGGGGCGTCTACGGCGTCCGGGTCCGCGGTCAGGAGTTCGACGCCCGGCCGCTCGGCCAGCAACCGCGCGTAACCCTCGGCGTGCACGTGCGCGAACGACAACAACGCGACCTTCAGCGGGCGGGCCCCTGCTGCGGTTGTCACGCGACACCACTCCCCACGCTCATGTCTGGTTCCAGGGGGCCGAGGAGGTCACGCAGGCGCGCGTTGGTGTCGATCGGCACCGCCTCCCCGCTGCCGAGCGACTCAAGGGCAGCCTCGGCGAGCTCGACGGCGACGACCCCGTCGGCGGCCGTCACACGGGCCGCCGGCCCACCGGCGATCGCCTCGGCGAACTCCCGGATCTCGGTCAGGTACGGGCTCTCCCCGGCGACAGGCGCGGGCCGCTCCTCGCCACCCGCCGGAACCGGCCCGAGATCGAGGCGCACCCCTGGCGGGTCGGCCGAGTCGAAGTGCAGCACACCGTCATCGCCCGCGACATGGAACGACGTCCGGAACGTGACGTGCGGCGGGCCCCATAGTCCTCGTACGTGGCTGATCGCGCCACCGGCGTGCGTGAGCACGACGTGGGCGGTCTGCAGCGGCTGCCCGTCGCGGTTCGCGGTGTTCTGCGTCGCGTAGACCTCCACCACCTCACCGGCCACCCACCGCGCGATGTCCAGGTCGTGGATCATCTGGTCCATCACCAGCCCGCCCGATTGCTCGGTGTCGGAGAACCAGGGCGACCACCACGGGAACGCGCCGCCGCGGCTGAACCGCAGCACCGCCGGCCGCCCGATCGCTCCTGCCCTGACGGCGGCGTGCATGGCCGCGTACTCGGGGAAGTAGCGCACGACGTGGCCGGGGAAGAGGTGCCGGCCGGAGGCCGAGGCCCGGCGCAGCAGGTCGGCCGCGTCCGAGGTCTTCCGGGCCAACGGCTTCTCGCAGAACACATGCGCGCCTGCGGCCAACGCCCGGCTCGTGATGTCGTGATGGGTGAGAGTCGGCGTCATGACGTCGACGACGGAGACCAGCCGCAGCAGGTCGTCAAGCGACGCGGATTTCCGCGCGCCGTACGTTGCGGCGAGGTCGTCTGCGCCTTCCAAGCTGAAGACGTGCAGCTCGGCGCCAAGCGATCGCCAGGCGGGGGCATGGGCGTGCGCGATGCCACCCGCCCCGACCAGTCCAACTTTCAGTGCGGGCATCAACTCTTCCTGCCTGTGCTCGAAGCGCGGTCAAGTACGGGAGACACGGTGGCCATCCTGAGCCGCCGTCGATCAGCGGGTGGGCCGGCATCCGCGCACGCCGACCGACCCGGGCAAGGTGCTGAGTCACCTTGACATGGAATGTCCGGGTGACGCGTTTTCACCATCGGTGTGAGCTCGGACCGGTCGCATCTCGCGCGGCTCCTGTCATACGCCTGGTGATGCGCTCGGGGTCGGTCACCGCGGAACCGACGACGACGGCGTAGGCCCCCGCGGCGAAGGCGGCCTCGACCCCGCTCGGGTCCCAGATCCCGCCCTCGGTGACCACGGGGACTGACAGTTGTGCGGCGAGGACGGCGGTCATGCCGAGATCGGGCGGCGTCACGCCGCGCGTCTTCGCGGTGTATCCGGCCATGGTCGTCGCCACCATGTCGGGGGCTGCCGGCCCCGCGGCCACGGCCAGGCCCTGCTCGACCGTCGCGCAGTCGGCCACGACGGCGACACCTCTGCTGTGACAGGCCGCCACGATGTCGGCGAACGAGTCGGCCGGACGACCCTGTGGTGAGGCGTCCGCGGCGACGATGTCGGCGCCCGCGTCGATCAGCGCGATCGCGTCCGCCACGACAGGCGTGATGAACACCTCATGCCCCAGGTCCGGCCGCTTCGTGATGCCGATGATCGGCAGTGCGGTCCGGGTGCGTAGCAGCGCTACGACCTCGGGGCCGGCGACGCGAAACCCTCTGGCGCCACCGAGCTCGGCCGCGATCGCGAGCCGGACAAGTGTGTCCGGGTCGTCCAATGGTCCGCCTGGCCGGTGCGTTTGAGCCGAGACGACCACGCCCCCCTCCAGGCGGGCGACCGTGGCGGCTCGCGCCTCCTCGTGGGACAAATCAGACCCATCTCTATCCATTAACTGCACATAATTGGTATATACCATTTTTCATGTCCATGCAACCGCTGGATCCCCGCCCTCTCCCCCGCCACGACTGGGACATCCGACGTCAAAGGCGTGCCGGAGGAAGGTGCCTCCACGGTGGCACGCGCCCTCCCCCGCGCACGTCCGGTCAGTCCCTCCTGACGGCGAACTGCAACGCATACCGGTCGGCGCGATAGGTCGTGACGCAGTACTCGATCGCCTTGCCGCGCGCGTCATAGGAGACCCGCGTCGCGCGCAGGGCCGGCGAGAACGACGGCACCCCAAGGAGTTTCGCGTCGTCCGGCGCCAGCACCGTCGCCTCGACGCGCTGCTCCGCCCACGAGGGATACAGTCCGAACTCGCGGCCGACGAGCTCGTACAGCGAGCCCGTCAGGTCCATGTCCTGCAGGCCCGGGACGCTCTCGGCGGGCAGCGCGCACGCCTCGAGGCACATGGGCTCGCCATCGGCCCGGCGCAGCCGGCGGACCTGCAGGACCGGTTCACCCGGGCTGAGCCGCAACTGGCGCCCAGCCTCCTCGACCGCCGGCGAGATGGCCACGTCGAGGACGACGGAGGTGGGCTTGCGGCCTCGGGCGCGGATGTCCTCGGAGAACGACGTCAACTTGAGGGACTTCGCGATTGCCGGCCCGACGCAGAAGGTGCCGCCGCCCTGAACGCGGTAGACGAGACCGTCGGCTTCGAGTTCGTCGATCGCCCGCCGGAGTGTGACTCGTGTGACCCCGAAGTCCTGTGCGAGGATGCGCTCCGGCGGCAGCATGTGACCAGCCGGCTGTCCTTCGACGTAGTCCGCCAGCAGCGACTCCTTGATCTGCAGGTACTTCGGCTGCTTCGCCGTCACCGGGGCGGACGGGTTCGATGTCATGCTGCGAGCATAAGAGGTATATACCGATCGTTCAAAGGTCCGGCAGAGGCCTATACGACAGTCCGAAGCCAGGCAGTCGTGTCCGGAGGGAGGAGGTTGCCCTCGTTCAACAGCCCGCTGGCGAGCAGCAGCTCTCCTTCCGGCAACGCGGTCGGCTTCGTGCCGAAATTCGTCACCGACACCCAGCCGTTCGGCCGCCGGAACGCGACGACGGGGGCGTCGCTCGTGAGCCACTCGAGCGTCTCAGCGGTCTGCAGCCGGCGGCGCAGGCCGAGTGCCCGCCGGTAGAGGTGCAGGGCCGAGTCCGGCGACTTCTCCTGCACATCGGCCGCGTACTCGGCGAACCAGGCCGGCTGCGGCAGGTGGGCGCCGCCCGGGCCGAACCCGAAAGAGGTCCCGTGTTCGGTCCAGGGGAGCGGCACCCGGCACCCGTCCCGGCCCATCTCGATGCCACCTTTGCGGAAGAAGACCACGTCCTGGCGCGCTTCGTCGGGGATCGTGGCCACCTCCGGCAAGCCGAGTTCCTCTCCTTGATACAGATAGGCGCTGCCGGGAAGTGCCAGGGCCAGCAGGGTGGCCGCCCGCGACCGCCGTGCTCCGAGGTCTCTGTCCTCGACCGGCTTCGTCCCGCGCGAGAGGAGCCAGTCGTTGCCGTCGCCTCCCCCGGCGAGCCCGTAACGGGTCGCGTGGCGGACCACGTCGTGGTTGGAGAACACCCAGGTGCTCGAGCTTCCCGAGGGCTCCGCCAGTGCCAGGTTGTCACTGATGATCGTACGGAACTGCTGGGGGTCCCAGTCGGCCCGCAGCAGGTCGAAGTTGAAGGCCTGCCCCAGGCCTGCGGCGTCCGCGTACCGGATTCGGCGCTCGGCGGGCACCCAGGCCTCGGCGACCGCCATCAGCGGAGGGTCGTACTTGTTGAACAACGTCCGCCATTCGGCGTAGATGTCATGGACGTCGTCGCGATCCCACAGCCAGTGGTCGCCCACGGCGTACAACGTCTCATCCGCCAGGTCCTCCTGGCTGGGCAGCACCTCGGGGAGCCGCTTGGTGAGGGCGTTGGCGACGTCGACGCGGAAGCCGTCGACGCCGCGGTCGCCCCAGAACGCCAGCGTCCGCAGGAAGTCCACGCGGACTTCGGGGTTCGCCCAGTTCCAGTCGGGTTGCTCTTTGGCGAAGATGTGCAGGTACCACTGCCCGTCGGGCACGCGCGTCCAGGCCGGGCCGCCGAAGAGAGACCTCCAGTCGGACGGCGGAAGCTCACCGTCCTCCCCGCGGCCGTCCCGGAAGATGAACCGATCCCGCTCGGGCGACCCGGCCTTCGCGGCGAGGGCGGCCCGGAACCACTCGTGACGATCCGAGGAGTGGTTCGGGACGAGGTCGATGATGAGCCGGATGCCGCGCACGTGCAGCGCCTCGACCAGCTCGTCGAACTGGTCGAGGGTTCCGATCCGGGGATCGACGTCCCGGTAGTCATCGACGTCATATCCGCCGTCCGCCAGTGCTGACGGGTAGAACGGGCTCATCCAGACGGCGTCGACGCCGAGCTCGGCGAGATGGTCGACACGCGAGATGATTCCCGCCAGGTCGCCGATGCCGTCGCCGTTGCCATCCGCGAAGCTGCGCGGATAGATCTGGTAGACCACGGCCTGCCGCCACCAGTCGGGGTCGCCTGCTCGGGCGGCGGGCACGTGCGCCGGTGCGCTCTTGACGTCGGTCACGGGATGATCCTTCTCTGTTGCGGGGCTCGTCGGACAGGTACGGTCACACTCGAGCGAAGTGGACCATCGTGAGCCGTTCGGGAAAGAGCGCGGGCATCTGAACACCGTGCTCCGCGAGGACCCGGCCGGGCAGCGTGATGCCACCGGTCCACCACGGCGGGCAGGTGCCGGCGAGAAACCTGGAGACCTCCGCTGTGAGCGGCAGCGGGGTGACCTGGTAGTCCGCATCCGGGTCGAGCCCCGGCACACGGACCGGCCCGGGTCGGGTCTGCGCTGACGTGGCGACGGCCACGAAGGTGAAGAGCGCTTCGGCGGAATCCACGGCCACGACCCCGTGCACCTGGAGCGCCGGGTCTGGGTGGTCGACGTGGACGACGCGTCCCGTGTGGAGCAGTTCCTGGTGCTGCTGGTAGAGCACTATCCACTCGGCCAGGGCCTGCCGGTCGGCCTGCGAAGCCGATCGCAAATCCCACTCGATCCCGAAGCTGCCGAAAAAGGCCGTACCGGCGCGGAACGCCAGGTCGTGCACGCGGGCGGTGGCGTGCGAGTCGGGGGAGCCGACGTGCGAGCCCATCATCTCCGGCGGCAGCAGCAGACCGGTCCAGCGCTCGATCTGCTGCCGTTCGAGGGCGTCGATGCAGTCGCTGGCCCAGATCCGCTCCGTCCGGTCGAGGATGCCCAGATCGGCGCGGGCACCTCCAGAGGAGCAGGACTCGATCTCCAGCCCCGGATGGCGGGACTTGAGGGTGTCGATCAGCCGGTACACCGCTCGGGTCTGCTCGTGCACTCCGGCCCGACCGTGCGCGGCCCGCCCGGGTTCGACCAGGTCGCGGTTGTGGTCCCACTTGAGGTAATCGATGCCGTACTCAGTGATCAATGCGCTCATCCGCTCCAGGATGTACGCGAAGGCCCCAGGCTCGGCCAGATCGAGGACCTGTTGGTGGCGGCCCTCGGGCGGCAGCCGGTAGCCGGCCGAGAGGATCCACTCGGGGTGGGCGCGCGCCAGGTCGGAGTCGACGTTGATCATCTCGGGCTCGAACCAGAGGCCGAACTGCATCCCGGCCGCGCGAACGTGGTCGACGAACGCGTGCAGCCCGCCTGGCCATACGTTCTCGTCGACGTACCAGTCGCCCAGTCCGGCATGATCGTCGCGGCGGTGGCGGAACCAGCCGTCGTCCAGCACGAACCGTTCGACACCGATCTCGGCGGCCAGATCGGCGAGCTCGGTGAGCACGGTGACGTCCTGATCGAAGTAGACCGCTTCCCAGGTGTTGAGCACGACGGGCCGGCGTGCGCCCGGATGGTGCGGGCGTGCCCGGAGGTAGTCGTGGAAGCGCGTCGACAGGTCGTTCAGGCCACGGCCCCAGCTGCCGAAGACCCACGGCGAGGTGTACGACTCCCCCGGCGCGAGCGTGCCCTCGCCCGGGAGGAGCAGCTCACCGCCGGCCAGCATGCCGACACCGTCGGGATTGCGCTCCGCGAGGGTCCGGTGATTGCCGCTCCAGGCGACGTGAAGTCCCCAGACCTCACCGCGCTCGAAGGAGAACGCCGGCGAGCCGGCGAGGAGCAGCAGGGTGGCGTCCCCACCGGTGCGCCCGCGCCGGTTGTCCCGCTGGTGAGTGCCCTGGGTGAAGGTGTGCCGCTGAGGTGACCGCTCCCTCAGGTGCCGGCCGGAGAAGTCGAGGATCTCCTGCGCCTGCAGCGGCACGGGTAGCGTGAGCAGGAGACCGTCCAGGGTGTAGCCGAGCCCGGGGTCGTCGTTGGAGAGCGTGGCGCGCAGCCGTACGAGGCCGGAGACCGCCATCTCGATCTCGAGCCGGATCCCCAGCCTGCCGTGCTTGTCGACCGCGCTGATCGACAGCCGGTGGGCGATCGGCCCCGAGCCTTGCTCGCTCTCCACCCGCTCTGTCACGAACTGGGCGGAGAAGTCGCGTCCGCCACGGTGACCGGACAGGCCCGGCGTACCGAGCCAGCCGGCGCTCTGCTCAGGAACGATCGACAGCGGGACCACTTGGTCGACGGGGCCGAACCCCGTCGGCGGGATAGAGACGGCGCTCAGCGCGAGCAGGTCCGTTGCGTCGAGCGCGCCGAGGTCGGCGCCCCAATGCAGCACCCTGGGCAGGCCGCTCCCCCGGGTGTCGACGACCAGGGACACGCCCCCGGCCCGCAGATGGACAAGCCCTTCGGCATCCATGAGATTCATCCCTTCAGCGCGGTCAGCGCATCCGCCGCTTGATCGCGTAGTTGATGATGGAGCGGCAGCGGGTGATCTGCTCGGTCAGCTGCTGCGCCACGGCGGACTTGATCTTGCCCTTGCCGGCGAGTTGCTCGATGCTGCCCGCGAGCGCGAGCAGCCGCCTGTCGGTGGACTTGAGTTCCGCGTCGGACGGACGCCCCCGGTCGAGCGCGCGTGCCACGGCCTTGATCTCGGCGGTCAGCACGGTGGCGACGGAGGGCGCCATTCCATTCCGCGGCAGGTAGCGTTTGCCGATCTGGTCGCGGCTCTCCTCAAGGAGCGCCCGCACCGCGGCCACGGGGCGCTGGCCCGGCGGGATGGCGGGTGCGCGCCACGGGCCGATCGACAGTGCCCGCACGTGTGCGGGGCCCGCCTGCCCGAACGCGAAGACGATCGTCCCGGTGTCGATGTCCTTGGCCGCTGTGGACTGCCGGATCGTCGCGTGGCTTCCGGCGCGGTTGTACATCGACCCGATGCCGGTGTAGATGAGCTGTCCGCCGGTCATCTTGTCGCGGTGGTCGACGACCGTCGCGCGCAGGGCCTCGAGGTTCTCGGTGTACGCCTGGGCGATCACCACGTCGACGATCTCGGACCACTGCCCGATCTTCCGGGCCTCGGTGCCGGCCTCCGGGGCCTCGGACACGACCGCCGCCGGATCGTCAGCCTTGATCTTCCGGTAGATGTCCGTGACCAGGCGCGTCTCCTCTTCCGCCACGAACGCCGTCCACTTCGCCCATGGGTCGGGAGTTCCGTCCGGGCTCAGGGTGAGCGGATCGACGCCTTCCCGGTCCTTGAACGCGGTGCGGGCGTCGTCGGAGAAGTTGAAGCTGTGCTCCCAGTCGCTCTCGTCCGGGTAGCGCATGTAGTCGAGGTCGATGCCGGCCAGGCGGTATTCCCGCACCATCTCCGCACAGAGATCGAGGAAGTAGGTGTGGGCCACGGGGTCGGTGACGTCCAGCCAGTAGAAGCCGTTCGGCGAGGTCGCCGGGCTACCGTCCTCGACATGGTCGCGACCCACCGCGGCCCACTCCGGATGCCGGGTGAGGATGGGGCCCAGACCGTCGCCGAGCTCGTTGCCGACCGCGAGCCCGTCGATCCACGCGTGCAGCGCGATCCCCTGGCGGTCCGCCTCCTTCTTCCATGCCCGCAACGGGTCGAACCCCGCGAACTCCGGGCGCTGAGCGGGAAGGTCGTGCGCCACGTTGACCTTGCTCGGGTAGAGCGTGTACCCGCCCCAGAAGGTCTCCAGGTACAGCTCGTTGACGCCGGTCTCCTTCATCTTGGCCAGCGTCGACGCGATCTGCTCGGCGTTCTTCTCCACCGGCCGGTACCACACCCCGCGCGCGTCGGCCGGGCGGCTCGGAAGGGAGCGATAGTACGCTTCCCGGGCCGCGGAGATGGCCGCACTGCAGTAGAACAGGACTTTCTGGTCGTCCGTGCCCTTGGCGGCCTCCGCCTTCGCGAGCCAGCCGCGGGCTGCCGTCAGGCTCTGGAAAGCGGCGTCGAAGGGCGCGTTGACGAATGCGTCGTGCCGTTCCTGCACACCGGCGGCGAGTTCCTCGACCTCGTTCTTCGCGCTGACGATGTTGATGCCCACGTCCCGGTGCACGGAGACGGTCTTGCCGTCGACCTTCACCTGCGCGCCGACGAGCCCGTTCTGCTGGAGCCAGGTCGCCTTGGTACCGTGGCCGCTCAGGACGAGACCGTCGGCCGGGATGACCGTGTTCGCGCCGGCCAGTGCCGTGACGACACCGCCCTGGACGATCAGCTCGTAGCCCCACTGGTTGGTCCCCGTCGACTTGCCGTAGGCCGGCGTGTAGACGAGGAGCTGGTCCGCCCCCCGGAAGCCGGGGAACGCCGCGCCGTCAGGGTTGGACTCCGCCGTGGGATCCACCGCGGCCGCCTCCTGCGAGGAGTCGACCGTGGTGGGCCGCAGGATCGTGACGGTGTCCCCGACGGAGAAGTGCTCGGTGACGAACGCGACCGCGTCCTGGTCGCCTCCCGGCCCGGCGCTGAGCACCATGCCGTTCGCGGGGATGGTGGTGTTACCGCTCTTCGAGGAGTCGATCAGGGCCGAGTTCACGGCCGTCACACGGTACTGGTTGGGCTCCTTGGTCGCTTCGAGCGCGACCTCGGCACCCCACGGGTTCGTGAACGTGGTGAAGCCGTAATCAGGGGTGTACTGGACGAGCATGCCCTCCCATCTGGCCCCGTCCACCGCGTTGATGGGCCATCGGGTCCCGTCCGCGGCCATCACGGTGGTCTGATCCACGGTGACGGCGGGCAACCCCAGGCCGGCACCCCGGCTCGACGCCGACGCCTGCTCGGCCCATGACAGTCCTGGCGCGGCGAGCGCGCCGGCCGCGCCGACGACGAGTCCCCGTAACACGGCACGTCGATGAACACCCATGATGGCTCCCTGTGGGAATTCGACCGATCGGTAACAATCCGATCGGAATGGTTTCTCGGGATGAGTCATCCCTTGACGGCGCCGGCGTCGACGCCGCGGAAGAAGTACCTCTGGAGGAGGCCGAAGAAGACGGCCACCGGGAAGAAAGCGATCATCGTTCCGGCTGCGATGACCCGCGGGTTGGCCGAGAACGTTCCGTGCAAATACTCCAGCCCGACGGTGAGCGTGAGCTTCTCCGGAGTGGTCAGCACGAGCAACGGCCACAGGAAGTCGTCCCAGGCGGCGATGAACGCGAAGACCGAGACGACGGCGACCATTCCCTTCACATTGGGCAGTCCGATGCGCAGGAAACGGTGCCATGCGTTCGCGCCGTCGACGATCGCCGCCTCGTCGAGCTCCTTCGGGATCGCCAGGAACGCGGTCCGCATGAGCAGGATGTTGAGCATGCCGATCGCCCCGGGCAGGGCGACGCCGAGGAGCGTGTCGGTCAGGCCCATGGAACGGATCGTCAGATACTGCGCCACGAGCGTCGCCTCGGCCGGCATCAGCATGCTCGCGAGGATGGCGCCCAGGATCAGCTTGGCGCCGCGGAAGCGCAGCCGGGTGAGCGCGTAGCCGGCCATGGTGGCCCCCACGACGTTGCCCATCACGGAGATCACGGCCACGACGAGGGAGTTCCACGCGAACCCCAGGATGGGAACCGTCTCGGCGGCGGTCACGTAGTTGGCCAGCGTCGGGTCCTCGGGGAGGAGGGACGGCATCCGCGTGTAGATGTCCTCACCCGCGCCCTTGAACGAGGTGGACAGCTGCCAGACGAACGGCCCGACGGTGATGATCAGCACGAGCACGAGAAGCAAATAACGTACGACCTTCTCGCGCGTGGACATGGAGGAGAACCCTCGGTACCCGCGCCGTGCCCTGGCCTTGGGCCCCGATCCGTGGTCCGGGCGCTGCGAGCGGACCTGCGCCGATGTCGCTGTCACGGCTTCACCCTGTTGATACGGGCGAGAAGGAGCAGCGGTCCCAGCGTGACGAAGAACAGCAGCAGCGACAGGGCCGAGGCGTAGCCGAGGTTGCCGCTGAAGCCGCGTGCGTACATCTGGATCAGCATGACGACCGAGGAGGCATCCCCGCCGACTCCGCCGGAGCCGTTCGTCAGGATGTACAGCTCGGAGAACACCCGCAGGGCGCCCACCGTGATGAGGATCGCGACGAGGAGCATCGTGTTGCGGACACCCGGCACCGTCACCGCCCAGAACCGGCGCCACGCTCCGGCGCCGTCGACCGCGGCCGCCTCGTGGAGTTCGGGGGGCACACTGCCGAGAGCCGACAGGTAGATGACCATGTAGTAGCCGAAGCCCTTCCAGATCGTCAGAGTGATCGCGCTGAAGACCACCAGCCATCGGTCGGTCAGGAACGGGATCGAGTCGCTGATGAACCCGAGGTTCTTCGCCATCGAGTTGACCGCTCCGCTGTCGTCCAGCAGCCAGGTCCAGATGAGACCCACGACGACGGCCGACGCGACGACCGGCGTGTAGAAGACCGTTCTGAAGAACGTGATGCCCGGCAGCTTCTTCTCCACGAGCAGCGCCAAGCCCAGCGGCAGCAGGAGCAGGAGCGGCAGGCACACGGCCAGATAGACCACCGCGTTCAGCAGCGCCGAAGCGAGCTGCTCGTCGTCGAGCATCTGGCCGAAGTTCTCCAGGCCGGTGAACTCTCCGCCGGTCAGGAGCTTGGCGTTGGTGAAGGCGAGCACGAACCCGTTCAGCGCGGGCCACACGTTGAACATGAGGAGGAACACAATCGCCGGCAGGCACAGCAGCCACGGGGTGAACCACGCGTGGGTGCGGACCAGCACGGCATCCGGCCGGTCACCCGCAGGTGGCGAGCCGGCCGAGGCCGGGCTGTGCGGCTTCGAGGACGAGTCCTGGCGAAGCGGTGTCTTGATCTTGGTCATCTGCGCTTTCCCGATCCGTGCGCCGGGCGGGATGGTGTCCTCCGGCCCGGCGCCACCTTCCGCCCTACTGCGCGAGCAGTTGGTTGCACTTGGCGACCGCGGAGTCGAGCGCCTCCTTGGACGTCAGCTCCCCGGTCATGGCCGCCGCCATCTGCTGTTTGACGTACGTCGACATCGCCCCGGTGAGCTGCACCGGCTCAGGCACCGTCGCCTCGGTCAGGGCCTTGAAGGCGATCACCTTGGCGTCACCCTCGGGAGTCCCATCACTTTCGCCGAACGCGGCGTTCGCCTGAGACGCGGTGGTCGAGGGGAAGATGCCGGGGACCAGCTTCGCGAACGTCTCCTGGTTCGCCGCGTTGGTGAGGAACTGCGCCAGGGCCTTCGCGGTGGGCAGGTTCTTCGAGGACTTCGGGACCGACACGCCCTGGACGGAGAGCGGGGCCGTCCCGATGTAGGGCGAGGACGCGATCTTCCCCTTGAGCGAGGGGTTGCTCTCCAGCACCGTGCCGATGAAGTTGCCGCCGGCGGTGGTCCACCCCACTGCCCCCTTGGTGAACAGCTGCGTGTTACCGAGGAAGTCGTCGGTGAGCACGTCCTTGGGCAGCAGCCCCTCCTTGAAGGCCTCTCGGTAGGTGTCGAGCAGCGCGACGGCCTCGTCCGAGTTGAAGACGAACTCCGTCCCGTCCTCGTTGATGATGGGAATGCCGGCCGCGGAGAAGGTGCCCACGTACGGCTTGCTGCTCATCAGGAACGACTTGCCGTCGGACTTCTCCTTGAGCGTCCGGGCCTGCGTGACCAGCTCGTCGAGGGTCGTGGGCGGGCTCTTCGCGTCGAGGCCGCCGGCGGCCATCGTGGCGGTGTTCCAGTAGTTCAGTTCCGTGGTGAGGTACCAGGGGTAACCGTAGGTGCCCTTCTGGCCGTTGAACTGGAAGGCGGCCAGCGAACCCGGGACATACGTCGCCTTGAGCGAGTCGTCGATCCCGTCGAGGTCGACCAGGAGACCCTCCTTCGCCAGCTGGTAGCTGAAGACGGGAGTGGTGTTGGTCACGTCCGGCAGCTCTCCCGCGCTCGCCTGGGTGAGGAGCTTCTCTTCGTAACCGTCACCGGGCTGGTCGAGCCAGGTGACGCTGGTCCCCGGGTACGTCTTCTCGAAGGCGGTGATGACGCCCTCGATGTAGTCGGAGAACTGGGACTTGAGGTTCCAGGTCTGCAGCGTCACCTTTCCGGTGACTTCGCCGCCGGCTTTCGGCTGGCCGCCGTCGCCTGTTCCGGAGAGCCCGCAGGCGGACAACAGCACCGTGCCCGCGAGGATGGCACCGGCTGCAACGGCCCTTCGTCTGATCATCTTTTGCCTCCCGCGTTCGGCCGTCGTCACCGCAGGCCTGACTAAGTGGTATGGCCTGGGAAGCTAATAGGTATATACCATTTTGTCAAGACTGCCCCTCCTGCCCCATTAATCCCAATCTGCCCCACGCCGGCTGAGCCCCGGTCGAGGGATGGGCGTCACCGGTACGGGACCGGCCCGGCACCGCTCACCTGCCACTTCACGTCTTCGTGAGTGACGCGGGCAGGTTACCTGCCCCGGCTGACCGCCGGGACACCGGTAGCCATCTCGACGCTGGGATCAAGACGGCAGGTGAGGCAACCGTTCACTCCGAGGGCCCACTGGTCTAGTCCTTTCCCGGCCACCGAGTGATCGTCGGGCGCGGACCGCCCTGCCGACGCTCAGCCGCCGGCCCGCTGCTCGCCGGGATGAGCACGAAGATGCCGGCCCGGCCGACTGGCGGCCGGGGCTGGAGATCACGTGTAGGTCAGCGCCAAGGCCGTGCCCTGTTCGGTGTTCACGCTGACGAGCCTGGGCCGTCATCGGGCAGCCGCGCTCCGGCTTCATGAAAAACTGCTGGGGTGACCGCACGACGTATCGCCTACCAGGGTGAGCCCGGCTCGAACTCCCACATGGTGTGCAAGCACCACTACCCCGACTGGCATACGGTGCCGTGCGCGTCCTTCGAGGACGTGTTCGCGGTGGTGGAGAACGGGAAGGCCGAGCTGGCGATGATCCCGATCGACAACTCGATCGCCGGCCGGGTCGCCGACATCCACCACTTCCTGCCGACCTCGGACCTGCACATCATCGGCGAGCACTTCCTGCGCATCCAGTTCAACCTGATGGCACCGCCGGGCGCGACCCTGGACACGATCAAGGCCGTGCACAGCCACGTGCACGCCCTCGGCCAGTGCCGCCGGATCATCCGCGAGCACGACCTGGTGCCGGTGATCGCCGGTGACACCGCCGGCGCTGCGCGCGAGGTGGCCGAGGCGGACGACCCGACCCAGGCCGCGATCGCGCCGCCGCTCGCGGCGGAGATCTACGGCCTGCACATCCTCGCCCGCGACGTCGAGGACGAGGAACACAACACCACCCGGTTCGTGGTGCTCAGCCCGGACTTCGTGCAGGCACCGCGCGGCCAGGGCCCGGTGGTCACCTCGTTCGTCTTCAACGTCCGCAACCTGCCGGCCGCGCTCTACAAGGCGCTCGGCGGGTTCGCGACCAACGGCATCAACATGACCAAGCTGGAGAGCTACATGGTCGGCGGCCACTTCACGGCCACCCAGTTCCTCGCCGAGGTCGACGGGCACCCCGAGGATCCCGGCCTCAAGAACGCGCTGGAGGAGTTGGCGTTCTTCACCACGGACGTGAAGATCCTCGGGGTCTACCCGGCCGACCCGTCCCGCGCCAACTGATTCTCGAGACGGGCGCAGGGGCGCCCTCCTGGACCACCGTCTATTCGGCGCCCTCCGAAGATCTGGTACGCAGGCCTCGGCTGGCCAACCGCATCCCAGTGCACAGTCCTTGCAGTTGAGCCGCCAGCGGCCGAGTTGGCGATGACGGCGACGGTGGCACCGCCGGCGCGCAGACTGTGTGCGGTGACGGTGTCGGCGTAGGGCACGGCGGGCGGGATGGCGATGGTCTCAATGGCCTCGCCGGCCCCTATCCGTAGACCGACCAGGTGATTCGTGCATGCGTCTCACCGTGCTGGCAGACTCTTGTCGCTGATCGGCATCCACAAGCGGGCCGCAGCCAGAGCCGGAGGACCGGCTCCGCGAAGCCGCCGCACCGAACCACCGCCATCGGGACATGCAGTTGATACCGCGTACCCGACAGAGTGCTCGCTCTCGCATGCTGGAAGCAGGCCTCACCAGCGATCAGACCGGGTCCTCGTCAGTCAGCGAAGGCATCGCGCGTGGACGCAGGACCATGAGCGAGCCTTCCAGGGTCGCCACCATGGCGAAGGGAAACCGGTCGACCTCAAGACAGAGCGCAACGTCATCAGGATGGACTCCTTGACGCACCCCCTCCGCCAGTTCGGCGGCGGCGCGCGACTCGGCAGCGCGGCGGAGGAACTCAGTAGCATCAGCCCCAGCCTCGGTGACCCTCCGAGCGATGTACTGAGCGCACGCCAGATCTTCATCGGCCCGCCCGTCCTCGCCAGTGACCACGAACGTGACACTGTCACTCGTGCGCGCCCGCAAGAGCCGAGCCGTTGCCTCCGCCACCACGAAGCTGGCGCACAGCACCAGCGGCGCCTCCTTGACCGCAAGGGCGCCGACTGTCCCTGCCGTGGTTTTCTGCACAACGGTACGTCCGCCAAGGTCAATAGACCGCAGCAGGCCCGGCGAGTTGACGGTGTCGAACCCGGGCGAGGGCGGACCGTCTTTGAGCGCCACCCAATCCGGGTGGCGAGCCTTGAGCGCCAGGGCTTCATCCAGCGACTCAGCAAGAACGATCTTTTCCGCCCCCTGGGCAAAGGCCCAGGCAGCCACGGTGAAAGCACGCATGACGTCGACTACGACCGCCACGGACGGGGCTTCGACCAGATCAGCGATACCAAGGAAACGAGCGTCCATTTCGGTCATGATCGCACATGCCCGACCCGAGGCATCCAGAGTGGTTTGGCCGGGCGGATCACCCGGAATTCCGAGCCCTCCAGCCGCACTCGCTGAATCGCGATCTTCACCTGCACTATCATCGGTTCCTTTCATCCTCAGGCTGCATGTGCGACGCGGTGGTTTTGAAGGACGGCGACGGCCTTGCACAGGTGGCCGGCCTTGGAAGGGCTGCAGCGTAGCTTGCGCAGGATCTTCCAGCTCTTCAGCTGGGCGTTCGCAGTTCGCCGGGTCCGCGGAGCCTGGCGTGGGGGATGAAAAGACGCTTCCCAACGGTTGCCTCCACGCAGAGCCGATCACTACTCTGAAAGGAGCGTGCGAGGGCGCTGCCAGTCCGCGGGCAGGGATTTTCCCACCTCGAGCAGCACGTCAACGCACTGGACAAGACCAACCTCTTTCCGGCCGGGCAAGCGGACCTCGGCGACGAAGGAGGTTGCGATGTCCGATCGTCATTTCGAGCTCCCGGCCCATCCGAACCTGGAGTACTACCGCAAGCAGGCCAAGCACCTGCAACACGCGTACGCGGCAGGCGATGCGGCAGCCGAAGCCCGGGTCGCCGACGTGCTGAGCGATCGAGCTGCCGAGCGGTTCCTGCTCAGCGACGCCCAGTTCGTGCTCGCGCAGGAACATGGATTCCGGACCTGGGCCGGGTTTCGCGCCCACGTCGAGAGCCGCCGCACCACCGAAGAACGGCCGGTGTCCCGCCTCATGGGAGTCAGGCCGGGCATCTACGCCTCGATGGCCGACGCCCTCCTCGCCGAGTTGCACCGCGACGATCCCGGCGCGCTGCAACGGTTGCGTGCCTACGTACGCCGGCACGCCACCGCGACCTCCGCCGCGACCGCCGGGCTTCGCGACGCGCGGCTGATCATCGCGCGGGAGCTCGGCTTCCCGACCTGGCAGGAACTCGTGTCGTTCACCGAGAAGTCCCGGCGCGATCTCCACGAACGTCGGGAGAAGCGGCGGCAGCTGCACCGCGAGGCCGAAGCCCTGCTGGCCGGCGACACCGATCGGCTGGCCGGTCTGAGCGCCGAGCAGGCCGACACCCTTCTGCACATGCTCGCGGGTCCCGAGACGATCCCCGGTGTCCGGCTCGAGAAGGAGCTCGGCGTGCCGCGCGCCGCAGTCGATGTCCTGGTCGGCAAGGCCACCAACCTGGATCTCCCGCTCGCCTGGGCCGCCCGCTTCAACCGGGTCGAGTACGTGCGCCTGCTGCTCGATGCCGGTGCCGAGCCTGGCATCCGGGAATGGGGCATCACCGCGCTGGAGAACGCCATCTACCACAACAACACGGAGGTCGTCGACCTGCTCGCCGAGCACGGAATCGTCCCGCAGGCGCTCTGGACGTATGCCGCGTGCGGCCGGCTGGATCTGGTGCGGGCCTGTTTCGACGCGGACGGCAGGCTTCGGCCGGACGTCGCGTCGGCGCGCCCCGACCTCGCCGACACCGGCGCAGGCTTTCCGTCTCGGCTGCCGACGACCGATGATCCGGAGGAGATCGTGGGAGAGGCGTTCGTCCACGCCTGCCAGCACGGCCGGATCGAGGTCGTGCGCTGGCTCCTCGACCGCGGTGTCCATCCTGACGTCGCGCCCTACCTCGGGCGGACCGGCCTGCACTGGGCGATCCCGGGCGGTCGTCTCCAGGTGATCCGCCTGCTTCTGGAGCGCGGTGCCGACCCATCCATCCGCGACGATCTCCTCCAAGCCGACGCCGACGGCTGGCTGCACATAGCCTTCGCCGCTCGCCCGCACGATCCCGTGACTCAGCAGCTCCACGATCTGATCGAGTCTCGATCGCGTTGAGTCACTGCTGCGGGTCCGAGCTGCCCACGTCGCGATCAACCCGTGCATCGACGTGGACTTCACCGACTACAAGTCCGGCGTCTGTGCCCCCGGCGAACGCCAGGAAACCGCCCTGATCACCATGCTGGACGAACTCCCGCATCGTCCCATGCCCTCCGAGTACTGCGGGACTCCACCGCGAGCGCCGATCCCCGACTCGCCGGCTACCTCCACACGAGAATCAGCGATCAACTCTCCCGGCCAACCGGCAGGGGCACGGTCCTTCGCCAGGAGTGCTCATCTGCCGGCAGCCACTATCCACCACGGAGTCTGCCGGATGGCTTACTCCAGAACTCATGAGGACCCAGGATGAAAGTAGAGATATACGGCGATATCGCGTGCCCGTGGTGCCGCCTCGGCACGCATCAGTTCCACCGCGCGGTGGCCGCGGCCGATGCGGAATCGGACGTCGAACTCGTCCATCGCCCGTACCAGCTTCTTCCCGACGCGTCCGAGGAGCCCCGGCCGCTGATGGACACGGTGGTCGAAATGTTCGGCCCGGCACAGGCCGAGGCGATGGTCGCGGATATGACACGGCTCGGTGCCAGGGAAGGGATCGAGTACCGATTCGACCGTGCGATGGCGGTCAACACTTTGACCGCGCACCGGCTGCAGTGGCTGACCCTGTACGAGCACGGTGCCAGGGTGCAGGCCGCGCTGGCGACCGCCCTATTCGACGCGTACTTCCGCGACGGCGTGAACATCGCCGACCATACGCGACTCACCGAGCTGGCCGAGCGGATCGGCTTGAATGGCGGCCGGGTGCGGGACTTTCTCGCCACCGAGGAGGGGGACGCCGAGGTACGTGAGCAAATGGCCGCAGCGCGGCGCGAGGGCGTCACCACCGTGCCGAGATTCGTCTTCGAGAACGGCGAACTGATCGTCGGTGTGACCAGCACCGAGGCGCTCGGCGACGCGCTCCGGCAGGCCGGCGGGCGGTAGCGCACCCGGCCGCGACGAGGAACGACTCCGAACGACACACCACCGTGGGCAGCCCGCCCAGCACGGTCATCGCGTGCACGTGGCGAGGCCACCGACCTTGAACCCGCAAGGACCTCCCACTCGCCTCCTGACGCAACTCGAAGTCGGCCGGCCGGGAGAATCTGGCCGTGTTCTTGGTGAGCGGGCGGGCGAAGCCCGTTCCCTTTTGAAGGGTGTATTTTCTGAGAAGCCTCCGCCTTTACATTGTAGATTCACATCTGCCGGGCCTGATCGCTCACACAAGAAAAGCGCCTTTGAGCTGGGAGGATGGGGCTTGTCTAGTGTCCTGTCCACGCCAGACCAGAGGGCACTTGCCGCGTGAAGAATGTCGCTTCACACAGCAAGATCACCACCTCCGCTGATGCTGCACGGGCTCCTCTCCCCTGCGGGCGTAGCGCGCCTGGGAACTGGCAGGAACTGCAGCACCTGGCGAGCTGATCCCCCTCGACCTCGACGCCACCATCGTCATCGCCCACTCCGACAAACAGCACGCCGCGCCGACCTGGAAGAAGGCCTTCGGCCTCCACCTGATGACGGTCTTCGCCGACCACGGTCCGGATGGTTCCGGCGAACCCCTGGCCATCCTGCTGCGGCCTGGCAACGCCAGGCGACATGCCGGGGGCCGCGGTGTTCAGCGGCCTGTCGGCTGACGGCCGCTGCCGGGTCCTGTCGCTGGTCCTGACAGCGGGCCAGTGCGGCGACAGCGCCGCCGCAAGAAGAGTCTGGTCGAGCCGGCCGAACATGTGCTGGTGGACAGTGACGCTGTGACCGCAACACGGACCAGCCGCCCCTCCGGCATCAACCGATCGGTTGATGCCGGAATCCACCACCCTGCTCTCCGGCCGGACGATCCGCCGCCCCCCGCCCCCGCGCGATTCTCGAGGCATGCCAACACATCGGGAGCCCGCCCTCCGCACCATCGGACTCCGCAAAGCCTTCGGCGACCACGTGGCCGTCGACGACATCCACCTCACCGTCCCCGCCGGATCCTTCTACGGCCTGGTCGGCCCCAACGGCGCCGGCAAGACCACCACCCTGGCCATGGCCGTCGGCCTGCTCCGCCCCGACGCCGGCAGCGCCGAGATCTTCGGCGTCGACGTCTGGCGTGACACCGTCCAGGCCAAGGGACTGATCGGCGTGCTGCCCGACGGCAACGCCATGCCGGAACGGCTCACCGGCCGCGAGGTCCTCACCTACCTCGGCCTGCTGCGCGGCCTGCAGCCCGCCGTCGTCGCCGAGCGCACCGACGAACTCCTCCAGATCCTCGAACTCGACTCCGCAGAGCGGACCCTGGTCATCGAATACTCCACCGGCATGCGCAAGAAGATCGGTCTGGCCGTCGCCCTCCTGCACGCGCCCCGCCTGCTCGTCCTGGACGAGCCCTTCGAGGCCGTCGACCCCGTCTCCGCAGCCACGATCAAGGCCATCCTGCGCAGGTTCACAGGCAACGGCGGCTCCGTGATCATCTCCAGCCACGTCATGGCCCTCGTCGAGCAGCTCTGCGACCACGTGGGCGTCATCTCCGACGGCCGCGTCGTAGCCGCCGGGCCGCTGGCCGACGTCCGCGGCGCCGGAACCCTGGAGGACGCCTTCGTCGACCTCGTCGGCGCCCGCGCCGGAGGAACGGAGGGGCTGGCATGGCTCACGTCCTGACCCCCGGCCCGGCCGCCTTGGCACAGCACATGATCCGCATGCGGCTGGCAATCATGCGCCACTCCCTGCGCGGCGACAACGCCTCCAACCTCTACATCGGCGTCACGGGCGGGCTGATCCTGGCCTTCGGAACGATCGCCGTCGCCGTCCTGTGGCCCGCCTACCTGCCCCTCACCCTGGCCGTGTGGCTCTCCGGCTGGATCTTCGGCCCCATCTTCATCGGGGGCGGCAACGAGGCCCTCCGCCCCGAATACTTCTCCATGCTCCCGGCCACGCCAGGCCGGATCGCGGCGGCACTGCTCGCCGGAGCTTTCGCGGGCCCCGCACCCGCGGTCAATCTCATCGCCCTGCTGTCCCTGCCCGTGTACGGCTGGCGCTTCGGCCCAGCCGGAGTGCTCATCGGCCTGGCAGTAGCCGTCACCACGCTCATCACGATGGTGATGATCTCCCGCGTCATCGTGGCCTTCATCGGGCTGTTCGTCAGATCCCGCGCCACCGCGGCCGCCGTCGGCATCGTGACCGGCACCGCCATCGCCCTGTGCAGCAACGGCTGGGCACCCGCCGTGGCTCTGGGCGGCGCCGACACCACCGCCTGGTCCCAGGTTCTCGTCCGCGCCCTGCCCTCCGGATGGGGCGTGGCGGCCATCGAGGCCCCCTGGCCCCTCGCCCTCGCCATCCTCGTCGCCAACGCCGGCGTGATCGCTCTCCTCCTGGCCGCCTGGGCCGGCCTGCTGGCGCGGCGCGTCGTCTCGGCCGCACGCGGTGGTGTGCCGCCCCACCGCGGCACGCCCCGCCCTTTCCCCGCCACCAGCGGCGCCCGCCTCACCGCCGCCAAGGAACTGCGCGCCTGGTGGCGCGACCTCGTCCGCATCCAGCTCCTCGCCGTCGCCTTCTCCTACGCCATCGTCACCCCCCTCCTGCTCCTCACCCTCAACATCTGGATCATGGTCCCCTTCGCGGGACTCATCGCGATCGTGATGGCCGCCGCGTCCTCTGCCAACCTCTACGGCGCCGACGGGACCGCCCTCTGGCTCACCCTCATGACCCCCGGTGCGGAACGCGCCGACGTCCGCGGACGCCAACTGGCCTGGCTCCTCATCGTCGGCCCAGCCGCAGTGGTCCTCTCCCTGGCCGGCACCCTCGTCAGCGGCCAGGCCTGGGCCTGGCCGTGGGTACTCGGCCTGCTCCCCGCTCTCCTCGGCGGCGCCGCCGGGCTCATCGTCCTGCTCGCCGTCACCTCGCTCGTCCCCGGAACCGACCCCCACAAGCGTGGTGGCAACCCGCTCAGCACCGGCGCCGACGAAACCGCTGAAACCAGCCTCGCCTGGCTCGTGCTCGTCGCGGTCCCCGCCATCGCCCTGCCCGCGGCCGGCGCCATCCTCCTTCACCCCTGGGCCGGCATCGCCACCGGTGTGCTGACCGGCGCCCTCAGCGCCTGGGGACTCGGCAAGATCGCTTACCGCAGACTCGAGAACCATGGGATCGATCTGCTCAACCTCATGAAGCACGGTCCGGCACTCCAGGCCGACAAACCCACCACCGCGGACCTCCCCATCCAGCACCGCATCGGCGTCACGATCAGCTACACCCTCGCCTGGCTTCCCCTGTTCCCCCAGGGACTCGTGCCCATGATCATGAAGATCTTCGGCGTCGAGGAACGCGTATGGTTCCTCGCCCTTCATCTCCCGCCGATCTGGCAATGGCCCACCATCATCTTCATGATCGCCCTAGGGCTGCTCATGTACGGCTACGCCATCCTGATCCCCATGCGCCTAAGCTCGTCCTCATCGGCCGCTACCAGCTGAAAGCCGTCCGTACCCGAGAGGAGGGCACGCCCCGGATGAACGACCCCTTCCCGCTCTCCCCTTGGGAACGACGCTTCGAGAACGCCGTCGAGATCGTCCCCTACGTCACCCTCGCCGCTTCCCTCGTCATCAGCTTGGCCTCACCCGACCAGCCCCCAGGCGGGATCCCCCGCACACTCGGGCTCGCCGCCCTGGCCCTCGCCTGGACTGTCGGCGCCCGCACGCTCCTCCCCGCCGCCGTGCGCCGGCGGAGGGTCGCCGTCACCGTTCACTTCGCCGGCGTTCTGGCCACCGCCGCGCTGCTGACCTTCCACGACCCCATCTTCACCATCTACTGCATCTCCGGCTTCTTCCTCGCCGCCAACTTCGCTCCCTCCAAGTGGACCTTCGCCGCCGTCGCCGCCACCTCCTTCGTCCTGTACGGATCGACGCTCGACTGGGCCCAGGCCACCATCCAGCTCATCGCCTTCTACCTGGCGATCATCGCCGTGCAGACCATCGCCATCGGCGGCGGCTCCATCGCCGGTATCAAGATCGAGGACCGGCAGCGCAAATACCGGAAAGCAGTCAGCGACCTTCAGACCGCCATGGAGGAGAACGCCGACCTCCACGCCCAGCTCCTCACCCAAGCCCACCAGGCCGGCATCCTCGACGAACGCCAGCGCATGGCACGCGAGATCCACGACACCCTCGCCCAAGGCCTCACCGGCATCATCACCCAGCTACGCGCCGCCCAACGCGTCACGGATTCCGGCACCCACCTCCAACTTGCGCTCAACCTCGCCCAGGACAGCCTCACCGAAGCCCGCCGCTCCGTCTCCGCCCTCCAGCCCCACCAGCTCGAGGACGCCCACCTCCCCGAAGCCATGACCACCCTGGCCCGCGACTGGACCCAGACCACCGGCGTCGACCTCCACGTCGAAGTGACCGGCGACCGCGTCCCCCTCAGCCCCGCCATCGAGGTCACCCTCTTCCGCGTCGCCCAGGAAGCCCTCGCCAACGTCGCCAAACACGCGGGCGCCACCCGCGCCGGCCTCACCCTCTCCTACACCGACGCCGTCGTCCTCCTCGACATCCGCGACAACGGCACCGGCATCCACAACCCCAACGGCAAAGGATTCGGACTCAGCAGCATGAGACAACGCGTACGCGGCGTCGGCGGCTCCCTCGAAATCGAGAGCACGCCTGGCGAGGGCACCGCCGTCAGCGCCACCGTCCCGGCGCTCCAAGGCAACCCCCGGTGATCCGCCTCCTCATCGTGGACGACCACCCCATCGTCCGCGACGGCCTGCGCGCCGCCTTCGAAGCCGAGCCCGACATCGATGTCGCCGGCGAAGCCGCCAACGGCCGCGAAGGCATCGAACGCGCCGCCGCACTCGAGGTCGACATCGTCCTCATGGACCTGCGCATGCCCGAAATGGACGGCGTCAGCGCCATCACCGCCCTGCGCCACTCCCACCCCAGCATCAAGACCCTCGTCCTGACCACCTTCGACGGCGACTCCGACGTCCTGCCCGCCATCGAAGCCGGCGCCACCGGCTACCTCCTCAAAGACGCCCCCACCGACGAACTCCTGCGTGCCGTCCGCGCCGCCGCCGCGGGCGAGCCGGTCCTGTCCCCGTCGGTCGCCGGCCGCCTGATGGGCCAGGTACGCCGACCGGTGAAGGCTGCCCTTACCGACCGCGAACTCCAGGTCCTCGCCCTCGTCGCCGACGGCGCCTCCAATCGCCAGGCGGCCGCCAAGCTCTTCATCAGCGAGGCCAGCATCAAGACCCACCTGCTGCACATCTACGACAAACTCGGCGTCCGCGACCGCGCCGCCGCCGTCGGCGAGGGTTATCGACGAGGCTTGCTCAGTTAGTCGACCAACGGGCCTACAAGCGCGGCATCACCTTGCTCAACGCCGTCAACGACCAGGATTCCCCGCTTCGCCGACCTCGGCGACCAGCGGTTCTGGTGGGCCGACGTCCCGGGGACGGCAACCCAGCCCCGCTCGGGCAGGCGTTCGCCGAGTACGGCCGCATCGACAAGACCCTTCACCGGCCCGGCATCCTCGACTGGCTATGAAGGTGGATCCGAGAGCCATGTGTCGGTCGGTTTGAGAGCCACTTGCTGATCAACTGCCTTGGAGTGTTAGTGAAAAAGAGAGCCATGCCCGTGGGTCTGGGGGCATGGCTCTCTTGACGCTGTGTGAGTGTTGTCGGCGTACACCTCCCGCTGCGGAGGCGAGTACGCGTAAACGTGCACAGCCCGATGGCGGTTAGCCGGTGGCGGTGATGTGGCTTTGACGGCGACCAGGGTTCGTGAGGCGGCAGCAGGGGTGCGACGTACGCGCATGTTCGACCAGGTTCAGGGGAGTTCCTGGCGTTCTGCGGTTTCGCCCAGACGATGGAGCAGGTGCGTCCAGCCGTCGCTGGTCTCCTCTTCGAGTACGGTCGGCAGACCGCTGTGGCGCAGGGTGAGCTCGGTACCGTCACCGTCCGGGGTCAGGGTGACTTCGACTCGGGATGCCTCTGGTGCCATGTCGGGCGCTCCCGGTGTGGCCTCCCAGCCGAAGGTGAAGACGAGACGTTCATACGGCACGAACTCCACGAACCGTCCGCGCATCACCGGGCGTGGGCCCTCATGCATCGCAACCTGCAAGGTGCCGCCGGGGCGGGCGTCCAGCTCGGCCGTTCCCCACCATCGCGCCAGGCGTGCCGGGTCGGTGAAGAACCGCCAGACCGTCTCGGGACGCGCACGGATGTGCAACGTCTGCTCAATCGTCCTGCTCACAACGATCCCTTCACGTCCTGGTCACCAGTGTGCGCGCGTTCTTCTTGCTCGGCTTCGGACTGGAGGCGGCTGAGCGAGGTGGACCACATTGTCTCCAGGAACGTCACCGCCTCGGCCAGCCCCTCCGGACGTAGCCGATAGAAGCGGCGATTGCCTGCGCGGCGGACGTCGACGAGGCGGGCTGCTGTCAGCGTTCGCAGATGCTGGGATACCGCAGGGCGACTGATCTCGGGAAAGCACTCGGCGATCTCGCCTGCCGCTACCTCGCGATCCCGCACCAGGACGAGGATGGCGCGGCGGGTCGGGTCCGCCACAGCGCGAAGCGCGTCGTCCATGGGCCACCGCCTTCGTTTGCGCGCTACCGGGACAGTATGTAAGTCTTTAAGCAACATCTTACACGCTATTGATGACGAGGATCCGCCATGTCAGGAGACGACAACACCCGTACCCCGCGATCGGAGACCCAGCGCCTGAATGCGCTGGTTGGCCGTTGGCGTTCGCAGGGGCGTATAGCGGCCACCGCGATCGACCCGGCGATCCGCATCGCCGGGTCGGACACCTACGAGTGGCTGGCGGGCGAGCACTTCCTCATTCACCGTGTGGACGTGCGCATGAATGAGGAACACGTCGAGGTCATCGAGATGATCGGGCCCTACGATCCAGCGAGCCGGACCTATCCCATGCGCTCCTTCGACAATCAAGGCAACTTCGTCACCATGCGGGCAAGCGTCGACGACGGGGGTGTCTGGACGTTCGCCGGCGAGACGGAGCGGGCGACGCTGGTGATCGCCGAAGACGGCGACTCCATGACGGCCGAATGGGAGCGCACTGACAACGGCTCGAACTGGCGGCACTGGATGGACATGAGCTTCACTAGGGCTCCCAGCCCCAGCGCTATCCCTCGCCGCTGAATCCCTCGCAGATCAAAAGCCTCACCGTCGAGTTCGCCTCGCCCCAGGGCGTCCCGGTCAAGGTCGAGGACGTCGCCCGCCCATCCTCCTCGGCCACGCCCCCATCAACTTCCTGGGCCGCGGCCGCTCTGCGAAGTCCCCGAACCACCCGTTTCCGCCAGTTGAGTCGAAGGTGCGTGGTTCATCCCGGTTGATCCGTTAGGCATAGGGTAGGCGGCATGGCGCTGCGACTTGTTCAGGTGAATTTCAAAGCTCGGAATGACTCGGCGCTGGGCCGGTTCTGGGCGGAGGCGCTCGGCTGGAATGTTTCCAGCGAGGGACCCGGCGTGACCAACCTCGAACCCGAAGGCTTCGCCTGGCCGGACCCCGACGCCTTCTACGTCGATCTCGTCACCGTCCCGGACCCCGAAACAGTGAAGTACCGCGTGCACCTCGACCTCGCCACCACCTCTGCCCCCCATCAGGCGGAGTTGCTCTCGCGCCTGAAGGAGCTCGGTGCGACGCCCGCCGGCGTGGGCCGGGGCGACGTCCCGTGGACGGTCCTGGCCGACCCAGAGGGCAACGTGTTCTGCGTCCTGGAGCCTCGGGAGATCTACCGGGACACCGGGCCGATCGCCGCGGTGGTCGTCGACTGCGCGGACCCGCGGGCCATGACCCGGTTCTGGGGCGAGGCGATCGACTGGACCCTGCACGAAGTGACCGACGATCACGCGATGCTGCGCTCCCCCAAGGGTGTCGGCCCGTATCTGGAGTTCGTCCGCACGCCCCACCTGAAGGACATGTGGACCCGCGTCCATCTCGACCTCCTGCCCTCCCCCGTCGACGGTCAAGCGGCAGAGGTGGCCCGGCTTGAGGCCCTCGGCGCGACGCCCGCCGACGTAGGCCAGGGCGACGTCCCGTGGAAGGTCCTCGCCGACCCGGATGGCAACGAGTTCTGCGTCCTGGGTGCTGCGGCAAGCCCCTCGACGTAGTACTTGATTTCCAGACGCCGAGAGTGCGGCGATCAGTTGCGCGATAACTTCGGTTGTCTCGCAACTTCGCGAAAGGGGGGCGGCGACATGGACCCGGTGACCGTGGAACAGCTCAGCCGCGCCCACCCCTCGCCCGCCACTTGGACGACCTCCTCACCGACCAGAAGAACGCCAGCGCCTCCGCCCACACCGTCCGCGCGTACCGCGGCGAGCTCCTGCAGTTCACCGCCCACTGCGACGGCGAACTCACAGACCGAAGCGGACCTGGTCGGCTTGTGGGTGTCTGATCACACCGCAACGTTGATAAGCAGACATCTCTCCTTGCGAAGGCAGCGCTCGCGCTGATCGTTGGATGCTCGCACCGAGCAGACGATAACGATGTCCGCTCGTCAGAGGAAGTAGTTCGGCACATGGTCGTACCGGCAATAGTCTCGAGATTGAGAAGATTACGCCTCGCTTCGCCCTCCC